>JAEUQS010000860.1 GCA_016789625.1 Acidobacteriota bacterium
GGCGGTCGCGTTCACGAGCGCGCCCACGGCGGTCGACACGTCGGGGCGGGCCAGCAGATCGATGAGCCTGCGAGCCGGCACGCCCATTCCCGCGGCGAACACGTAGTGCTCGTTGACCCCGAGCACCTCCGCGAGCCGCCCCAGGCGGTCGATGCGCGGCACGGCGACGCGGCCGTGCTTGAGGTCGTTGAACATTCCGGGGTCCATCTGCCAGCGACGCGCGATCGCGTTGTCGGAGGTGTTCGGGCCCAGGATCAGGCGGATGAAGCGATAGAGGTTGCGCGCGAACGCCCGTTCCTCCGGAGGCCTCGCTCCGGCCGGCTTTCCCGCCTTCATGTCGCGGGGACCCCGGAACGAGTCATTGGCGAATCAGCAATCACGCGCGGCCTCCATTGTTGACTCTTTACCCATGGTCTTTCAAACTCGAACGCCCATGTCGATGATACGAGGCGTCCCGCCCCTCAGCCGCAGACACTTCCTGAAGGCCGGGGCGGCCGCCGCGGCGGCCGGCATGGTCCCCTTCCTCGGGTGCAAGCCGAAGGGCACGGGGGGCGGTCACGGCGATGCGCCTCTCGTCGTGGGTGGGTTGCCGGTGACCTGCAACCTGACGCTCCCGATCTCCTGCACCGCCCGGGAGGCGGCCCTGAAGGCGGGAGGGGCCTCCGGCTCGCCCTTCGAGTACAGCAAGTACAGCGGCTGGCCGGAGATCAAGGAATCGCTGATGGCCGGTCAGATCCAGGCCGCCTTCATGCTGGCGCCTCTCGTCATGGATCTCACCACCAAGAAGATTCCGATCAAGATCGTTTCCCTCGGCCACCGGTCCGGCGCGGTCATCATGGTCCGCACGGATTCCGGCTACAAGAAGTTCAAGGACCTCACCGGAAAGCGCATCGCCATCCCGAGCCGCTTCGCCGTCGACTTTCTCTTCCTTCGAAAGATGCTCAAGGAGGAAGGCATGACGGTGAAGGAGATCGAGATCATCGAGATGCCGCCGCCCGACATGCCGGCCGCGCTCTACGCCAAGGCGGTGGACGGCTACTGCACGGGCGAGCCGTTCGGCGCGGCCGCACAGAAGGCCGGCTATGCAGTGCCGCTCAAGATGACGCGCGACGAGTGGCGCAACTACATCTGCTGCGTCCTGACCGTGCGGGAAGAGCTGCTCCAGGCGAAGCCCGAGCTCGTGCAGGAGCTGGTGAACACCATCCTCGGCGCCGGGGTCTGGCTGGATGCGAATGCGGCCAACCGGACGAAGGCGGCCGAGATCGCCGCCGGCAGGCGCTACTTCAACCAGGACAAGAGCATCATCCAGTTCGTCATGGACAACCCCGCGGACCGGGTCACCTACGGAGACCTGCGCATGATTCGCGAGGAGTTCGACGAGCTGATGCAGCTCTCGGTCGAGGCCGGGACGCTCCCTCACGACGTCCCCTACGACAAGTACGTGGACGAGCGGTTCGCCAGGGCCGCGAAGCCGGCGTCGATCGCGATCTGACGATGAGCCGTCTTTCGACTCGAGCGCTCGTCGCCGTCCTGCTGCTCGTGGCCGGCGTTTCCCACGGCAGCCGCGCGGCCTCCGGCGCGCCGCCCAAATTCAAGTCCGGGGTCTTCGATCCCCCGCGCGCGGCGCCGGCTTTCGAGCTTGCGGGCTCGAACGGCTCGCCCCTGAAGCTCACGCAGTTCCTTGGGAAGGTCGTCATCCTCCAGTTCGGCTTCACGTACTGCCCGAAGATCTGCCCGGTCACGCTCACGAACGTCACGCAGGCCTTCGAGCTGCTCGGCAAAGAGAGCGCGGACGTGCAGCTGATCTTCGTGACCGTCGATCCGGCGCGCGACACGCCCGAACGTTTGCGCGAGTACCTGAGCTTCTTCAATCCGAATTTCCTCGGCGCCACCGGCCCCGAGGAGAAGCTGCAGGCGGTGAACGATGAATACGGCGTGGTCGCCACCAAGGCGTCCTCGCCCGACAAGCAGCTCCGCTACGAGGTGCACCACACTTCGTCGATCTACCTCATCGACAGGGCCGGAATGCTGCGGGTGATGGTTCCGTTCGGCAAAGAGCCGAAGGCCATCGTCCACGACCTCAAGCTGCTCCTCGAGAAGTGACCTTCCCGCGTCCTCTCCGTACGCTGCTGGGCGCGTCGGCCGCCGTGGTCCTGGGCGGCGTCCTCTGGGCGGCGTTCACTCCGGTGGTTTTCGATTCGCACGAGGAGCTCTTCGAGATCCCGAAGGGCACCTGGGCGCGAAGGCGGGCGGGAGCGAAGATCGAGATCCTGCCGCAGGAGATCCGCCTGGTCGTGGACATGCGCAACATTCTCGTGCTCCGCAACCTGGACGACGTGCCCCAGATCTTCGGGCCGACGCTGATCATGCCGGGGCAATCCTTCCGTCTGCCCTTCGAGAAGGCGGCGGAGTACCAGTTCGAATGCAGCGCGCACCTCAGCGGCCAGATGACCGTGGTCGTCGACGAGCCGCTCACGTCGCCCTGGGCGCGGCTGCGGTGGCGGGCCCGGCGGGCCGCAAAGAAAGTGCTCCATGCATAGAGTCCGGAAGATCCTGTCACCGGTCGCGCTCATCTCGGTTTTGCTTGCCGCCTGGTGGATCGTCGTCGCCCGGGGGGACGGAGCCATCTTTCCGACGCCGTGGCAGGTGGTCCAGGGGACGCGCGAGCTCATCGCCGACGGAACCCTCGTGGGCCACATTTCCGCGTCGCTGATGCGGGTGGGCGCGGGCTTCCTCCTCGCCACGCTGCTGGCCGTGCCCCTCGGCCTGTGGATGGGTCGGGTCGACGCCGTCTACGACACGCTCAACCCGATCTTCCAGATCCTCCGCCCCATCTCACCGATCGCCTGGATCCCGATCGCGATCCTCTGGCTCGGGGTCGGCAACGCGGCACCGATCTTCCTGATCTTCATCGCGGCGATCTTTCCCATGATCGTGCAAACGGCGGCCGGCGTGCACACGATCGAGCAGCGCTATCTCCAGGCGGCCGAGAACTTCGGCGTCTCTCGCGCCAAGCTGTTCCGCCAGGTCGTCTTCCCGGCCGTTCTCCCGCAGATCATCGTCGGCATGCGCATCAGCCTGGGCGTCGGGTGGCTGGTCGTCGTCGCCGCCGAGATGATCGCGCTCCGCTCGGGCCTCGGCTACCTGATCATCGACTCGCGGAACGCCGGAAACCGCTACGACCTCGTGGTCTCCGGCATGGTGATCATCGGGCTCATCGGGCTTCTGCTCGATGGCCTCATGAGGCTCCTCGAAGGGCTGAAGTCCGTGAGGTGGCGCTATGCGAGGTGAGGCGGTCGGCATCACGGGCAGGATCCTCGTCCGCGACATCAAGAAGGGCTTCGCCAAGGACGGGGGCCGGCTGGACGTCGTGGGCGGCATCAGCTTCGCCGTCGACGACGGCGAGATCGTCGGGATCGTCGGCCCGTCGGGTTGCGGCAAGTCGACGCTGATCAGGATCATCGCCGGGTTCGACCGGCCCGACGAAGGCCAGGTCCTCGTGGACGATCTGGTCCAGAAGGGACCCAGCGCCAAGGGAATCGTGATCTCCCAGCAGGGCTCGGTCTTCCCCTGGCTCACGGTGCGACAGAACCTGATGTTCGGCCTCAACCAGGGCAGCGAACGGGAAAAGGCGGAGCTGGCGGACCACTACACGGCGCTCGTGGGGCTGAAGGGCTTCGAGAAGAGCTATCCCCACGAGCTGTCCGGCGGCATGCTGAAGCGCGTCGAGATCGCGCGGGCGCTGGTGGTGAAGCCCGAGATCCTCTACATGGACGAGCCGTTCTCGGCGCTCGACGCCCTGATGAACCTGCGCCTGCGGATCGAGCTCCTGCGCATCCTGGAGAAGGAGCGCCATACCGTCGTGCTGATCACCCACGACGTCGAGGAAGCGCTCCACCTGTCGGACCGGATCCTGGTGCTCAGCCCGCGGCCGACGAGGATCCAGGCCACGTTCGAGGTGCCCTTCCCTCACCCGCGCAAGCTCACCAGCCCCGAGATCCAGACGCTCAAGAGCTCGATCCTGAGCGAGCTGGGCATCTGACGCTCCATTGGTGAACATCTCGGTCCGAATCGTCTTTGTCGCGGTCGCCGCGGTGATCGTGGCGGGGACGATCGTCGCGTTCCTCCTCGGCCGTCAGCGCTCCGCACGCTATTACCCGGAGGCGCGCGCGGTGGTCGACAAGCACTGCGTCGCCTGTCACTCGATCCACACGACGGTCCCGGCCTTCCCGGTCGCCGCGGGCGGGGTCAGGCTCGACACGGCCGACGAGATGCGGCGCGGAGCGGAGCGGATCCTGGTGCGCACGGTCGTGGAGCAGAACATGCCGCTCCTCACCAGGACGGGGATGACGGCAGCCGAGCGCGCGGTGCTGGCCCGGTGGATCGAGGCCGGCGCAACCGTGCCGCGGTCGAGTCGCTGATCGGGTTCGTGGGGCTGGGGGCTCGTTGGGGCGAACGAAGAAAGATGGCGGGGCCGACGGGGCTCGAACCCGCGACCTCAGGCGTGACAGGCCTGCGCTCTAACCAACTGAGCTACGACCCCGCAAGAGACTTCGTCAACGTGGTGTCCGCGGCCGTTTGCGAGAAGCCCCGGGAGGGGTTCAAGTGGTGGGAGGTACAGGACTCGAACCCGTGACATCCTGCGTGTAAAGCAGGCGCTCTAACCGGCTGAGCTAACCTCCCGCACGGATTCGCTTGGAACCGGCGGAAGCGGACATTTTCCCAAAGAGCATCCTCACCGAGCACGGCGAGGACGGGGAAGATACGTGACACCCCACTCCCCGTCAAGGCCCTTCGGTCAGGTCAATCCCTGGGCGGAGCCACGGCGAATTCCACGCTGCCGATGAGCCGCTCCACGGGGTCCAGCACGTCGACCTTCCATTTCCCCGGAAGGTCCTTCACGCGCTTGAGCGACCACGTCCGGTAGGCGCTCGTCCGGATGGGGAGCTTCACCCGCCGCACTTCCTTGCCCTCGAAGCTCCACACGTGCGTGACGAAGGCCTCCCCCGTCGCACCCTCGACGCGGCTGAACACGGCGACGTTCTCGACGTCCGCCCCGAACGTCTTGTCCATGCCGCGGCACTCGGCCTTCACGATCTCGCGGCAGGCGTTGATCTCCGTGACCCGGAGGGGGCTCTCCTCGGCGGCGGCAATCGAGGTGATCCCGCTCGCCAGGAGAAACGTACACAAAGCGACGAAACGGGTCGACATCGGGCGGCATCATAGCCAACGAGCCACGCGGAATAGAGACGGAGCCGGGACGCATTCCCGGACGCCCGTCCGCCTGCCGTGCCGCGGGCTCGAGGAGGACTCTCGCGATGGAACGCTACAACCTGGTGGTCATCGGCGCCGGATCGGGCGGTCTCGTCGTCGCGGCGGGCGGAACGGGCCTCGGCGCACGCGTGGCCCTCGCCGAGAAGCACCCCATCGAGTACACGCACGAGGGCAAGCCCGTGAAGGCCATGGGCGGGGACTGCCTGAATTTCGGCTGCGTGCCGTCCAAGGCGCTCATCCGCGCGGGCAAGGCGGCCCAGCACGCGCGCGAGGCTTCGCGTTTCGCGATCCGCGGGATCCCGGATCCCGGCCCGCAGGACATCGCCCGGGTCATGGACTACGTGCGGAGCGCGCAGGCCCACATCTCGCCTCACGATTCGATCGAGCGCTTCTCGGGCCTCGGCGTCGACGTGATGGTGGGCGCCGGACGCCTCAAGAGCGCCCACGAGGTCGAGATCGGCGACAAGACCGTCTGGGGCCGCAACATCGTCATCGCGACGGGCTCCCGCGCCATGATCCATCCCATTCCCGGCCTCGAGGAGGCGGGCTACCTCACCAACGAAACGGTCTTCCAGGTGAAGGAGCTCCCGGCCTCCCTCCTCATCATGGGCGGCGGCCCCATCGGCACCGAGATCGGCCAGAGCTTCTCGCGCCTCGGCTCCAAGGTGACGATCGTCTCCTCGACCCCGCACATCTGCCCCAAGGAAGACGCCGACATCGTCGCCGTCCTCGTGAAGAAGCTGCGCCACGAGGGCGTGACGGTGATCGACGAGGCCAAGGCCACGAAGGTCGAGAAGAAGGACGGCAGGAAGGTCGTCACCATCAAGGGCAAGACCGGCGCCGAGAGCACGATCACCGTGGACGAGATCCTGGTCGCCACGGGCCGCCGCCCCAACATCGAGGGCCTCAACCTCGAGGGCGTGGGCGTGAAGCACTCGGCCAAGGGCATCGAGACCGACGCCAAGTGCCGCACGAACATCCCCTCGATCTGGGCCATCGGCGACGTCGCGGGCTCGTACCTCTTCACGCACTGGGCGGGCTATCAGGCGGGCGTCGTGCTCACGAACACGCTCACGCCGCTGGCGCTGGCGTCCTGCGACTACGACAACATTCCGTGGATCACCTACACCGAGCCCGAGATCGCGCACGTCGGCCTCAGCGAGAACGCGGCGAAGGCAAAGGGCATCGAGTACCGGAAATTTTCCGCCGATTTCGCGCACAACGACAGGGCCGTTTGCGACGGCGATTTCGAGGACTACTTCGCCAAGGTCCTCGTGGACAGGAAGGGGCTGATCCTGGGCGCCACCATCGTCCACCCGCACGCGGGCGACGTCCTCGCCGAGCTGGTGCTCGCGAAGAAGTGGGGGCTCCCCCTCTCGAAGATCGCGAGCACCATCCACGCCTACCCGTCGCTCTCGGAGATCACGGCGGCCCTGGGCCGCGAGTACCGCAAGACCGGCCTCACCCCCGGCCGCAAGAACCTCCTCACGAAGATCGCCGGCTGGATGCGCTGAGCGAGAAAGAACAGATGAGCAACGCCATGTCCGAAGCCGCCGCCACTCCTGCTCCGGCCGAGAAGAAGAAGCTCCCCATCGTTCCCATCCTGGTGGGAATCGCCGTCATCGCGGGCCTCGTGCTTCTCGCGAAGGTCCTGCCCATCACCGACTGGCTGAAGGCCTTCCAGGCTTACGTCCAAGGGCTCGGCTTCGCGGGCTACGTGCTCTACGCCGTCGTCTACGCGATCTGCTGCGTGCTCTTCGTGCCGGCCTCCGTGCTCACGCTGGGCGCGGGCGCGATCTACGGCATCTGGGTGGGCACGGCCGTCGTCGTCTGCGGCGCCACCCTGGGCGCGACGCTCTCGTTCCTCCTCGCCCGCACGGTGCTGCGGAAGAAGGTCGAGGGCATGACCTCCGGAAACGCGAAGTTCCGGGCGCTCGACAAGGCAATCGGAAAAGAGGGCGCGAAGATCGTCTTCCTCGTGCGGCTCGCCCCCGTCTTCCCGTTCACGTACATCAACTACGCGTTCGGGCTCACCGGCGTGAAGACGCTGCCGTACATCGTCGCGTCCCTCGTGGGCATGCTCCCGGGCACGCTCGCCTACGTGTACATCGGGTCGGCGGCCGCCAACGTGGGCGCCGCGGACATGACGAAGAAGATCGTCCTCGGCGTCGGAATCCTCATCGCCATCGGGGTGACGATCTTCGTCGCGCGCATCGCGTCGAAGGCCATCAAGAACGCGGGTGTGGACGAGGCCCCGGAGGCTCCGGAACCGGAGAGGTGAGGGGCAGGGGCAGGCGCACGGTCACGAACGCGAGCGCGCCGTCGGGGCCGTGGTGGCGCTCGACCCGCGCGAGCGAAGAGAGCCGCGCGAGAGGGGCCGCCAGCTTCTCGAAGGACGGCCGGAGCACGTAGACGAGCTCGGGCGCCTCCTCGTTCAGGAGGTCCCGTCCGGGCGGCACGTGGAGCCCCTCGGAGAACGGAATGACGGTCGAGGGCTGGGCGCGGCGATGGGTCGCGAGGAGCAGCTCCTCGGGCCGGGCCACCGCGTAGTCCACGAGCACCAGGGCATCGGGCGGTACCGATGCCACGAACCGCGCCGAAGCCGTGTACGTCGCCTCGAACTCCCGGGCCACGAGCGGACCGCGCGTCTGCACCCCGAAATACGTCACGACGTTCTCGAGCGACACGGCGAGCGCGAAACCCGCGAAGGCCGCGAGCACGACGCGACGCAACGTGCCGGAGACCCCGAGCGCGAGATCCAGACCGCACCCGATCGCGAGGAACACGCCCGGCATCGCACCGAACGTGCGATAGGCCTGCGGAGCCTCGAACGACAGCGCTCCGGGCAGGAGCATCAAGACGAGCCACGCGAGCACGACGCGCGACCTGAATCCCCGGAGGCCGGCGAGGAGCGCGCCCAGGCCGAGCGTGAGGAGCGCCGCCTCGCCGGAGGTGAGGAGCGGCCTGTCGGGGACGTTGTGCCGGGGGTTCACGTCGCCCTGCAGGTGGAACATGAGTGCCGTCGCCCGGAAGTTCGTCGCGTACGCGCGGACGAGCGACTCCTTTGGAACGTGGCGATGAAGCGAGGTCGTCGAGGGCCGCTCCAGGAACGCGGCCGGCCGCTTCAGCGCGAAGACGCCGAGAGGCAGAAGGCACAGCGCCGCGACACCCACCGCGACGAGGACCGGCTTCCGCGACGGGCGCCGGCCGCGCCCGGGAGACGGGCGGCCCGGGTGAGAGAAGAACGCGACGCCGAGGACGCCCAGGAACGCCACGAACGCGTAGTAGCCCTGCGTGAACAGGCCGGCCGCGAG
>JAEUQS010000883.1 GCA_016789625.1 Acidobacteriota bacterium
GCTTCTGCATGCGCGTCGTGCTGGGCTGGCGCTTCGACACCCGGCACGGCGAGCGGTTCCACGAGATCCGACCGGCCATCTTCGTGGCGAACCACCAGTCGAACCTGGATCTCGCGATCTACGGATCGATCTTCCCCGTGCGCACGGCCGCCATCGGCAAGAAGGAGATCCGCAATCTGCCGCTTTTCGGCTGGCTCTTCACGCGGTCGGGAAACATCCTCATCGATCGCAGCAACCCCGCGACGGCCATCGCCTCGCTCGAGGCCGTGGGGCGGAAGATGCACGCGGAGAACCTGGACGTCTGGATGTTCCCCGAGGGGCACCGGAACCAGGGCGAGCGGCTCCTGCCCTTCAAGCGCGGCGCGTTCCATCTCGCCGCGAGCTCGGGGATTCCCCTCGTTCCGGTCGTGTGCGAGCCCATCGGCCGGGTGCTCGACGTCCAGCGGCTCTACGTGAGCCCGGGAACCCTCCGGATCGAGGTGCTCCCGCCCGTCGCGACGACGGGTGAAACGGCGATGGACCTTTCCGCCCGGGTCACGGAGATCATGCAGGCAGAGGTGGACCGCCTCGGTCTCCTCGCCAAGGATCGAAAGGCGGCTCGCCTTCGGGATTGAGAGACCGGAACGCCGCCTGCGGCAAGGGCGGCAGAAGCCTGCTGCACGTCTGACCCGACGCGAGACGACGGATCTCGACGACGACCTCGTCCCGGTGGTTGTAGAACTTCACGACACCCAGAGAGCCCGCGGGCACGTCGTTCACGGTCCAGACGAGCTCCACGCGGTCGTTCCAGGAGAATGAGGCCACCATCACTCTCTATGTGTGTCCCGGGAGGCCTTTTCCCTACAGCCGCACGGAGAATATCTACTTCACCTGTTCGGCCATCCAGACATTCCCGCGGGTCTCGGCCAGCTCGTAAACCACCTCGTCCCCCTTCGGAGACCAGTCGGGATAGCGCACGTAACCGCTCATCTTCTTCCAGAACGTGAGGGCCTCCTCCCGCCCCGGGGCGGTCGTGCTCACCCAGAACACGTTCCACACGCCGTCGCGCTGGCCGGCGAAGAGCACGCGATCCCCCGAAGGCGAGAAGCTCGACGGCCAGGCGAGGCCGGGCTTCTTCGTCAGCAACGTGAGGCGTCCGGGCCCGGCCCGTGGGTCCGCGGAGGTCAGCGCGACCTGGATGTCGTCTCCGCGCTTCACCTGAAGGGCCAGGCGTTCGCCATCGCGCGAATAGCATGCCCAGCCCGCCAGCTCGGGCTCGTCGGTCACCTGGGTGGCCAACGCGAGCCCCGAGACGCCTCCGTCCATCGTCTGGAGAGGCGCCCGCCACACGTTGATCGCGCCGTCCTTCGACCGGTTGAAGACGAGCTCCTTCCCGTCGGGCGAGAGCCTCGCGGAATCGGCGTCGGCGCCCGGCTCGAAGAGCCGCGTCTCACGGCCGGTCGCGAGATCGATCTGCCACAGCGCGCGCTTGCCATCCCGGTTGGAGAAGAAGACGAGGCTTCTGCCGTTCGGGAACCAGCTCGGCCGCGTGTCCACCGCGGGGCTCGTCGTGAGCTGGGTCTCGCCGCTCCCGTCCCTTTCGATGATCCAGATGTCCTCGTTGCCACCGGGCCGGAATCTGCTGAAGGCGATGCGGGAGCCGTCGGGTGAGTAGACCGGCCGTGTGTTGCGCCCCGTCTCGTTCGTGAGCGAACGCGGCTCGCCGCGGGGCCTGCCCGCGGCGTCGAGGGACACCGCCTGCAGGTTGCTGCTCACGGCCATCGCGCTGTAGAGCATCTTCGTGCCGTCGCTCGAGAGGCTCAGGTAGCGCAGCCGCCCGAGGCTCTGCGTGGTGATCGTGCGGATGCGGCCCTTGGGCTTGCCGGACACGGGATCGATGGCCAGCGCGACGATGCCGAAATTGGAGCGGTCGGGGCTCGCGCAGAAGTACATCGTTCCGCCGTCGGGCGAGAAGACGGGATCCCGGCAGGCCGGCTGGTCGGACACGAGGGGCTGGAGGTCGCTGCCGTCGGCCTTCACCGTGAAGATGCGCACGTTGCGGCTGTCGGACGACGTGAACGCGAGCCTTCCGCCGCGGGGCAGGAAGACCGGGCTGCCGTGCCCGCCTTCGGGCGTTCCCCGCCGGGTCACGGCCACCGGCTCCCCCCCGGCGGCGTCCACCACGAAGATCGTCGAGGGCGGGAGCGCCGGCACGGCGGAGGGCGAGAGGTCGAGGAGCGGCTGCGACTGGAACGCGACCTGCCGGCCGTCGGGCGAGAACGTGGGATGCGACCCGAACGTCGAGAGCTGCCGTGAGGCTCCGCCCAGCGAGGGCACGATCCACACACCGCCCCTGCCCTTGCTCGAGTAGGCGATCCACTGTCCGTCGGGTGAGACGACGGGCTCGAGATTCTGGAGGCCGTCGTTGGTGATGGGCAGCTCGCGCCCGCCGGGAGTCAGGGGCTTCACGTAGATCTCGAACGCGCCCGTGCGGTCCGACGCGTACGCGAGCGAGCGGCCGTCGGGCGCGAACGAGGGATGGAGGTCGAGGCCGGCCGAGGCCGTCACCTGCACCGAGAGCACCGGCTGGTTCGCCGCCTCGGGCGCCCTCGGCCCGGCCGGAGCGGGAGCCGGCGCCGGTTGCTCGGGGGACCGCGCGGACCTGACGCCGATGAGCGTGATCACGGCGAGGAGCGCGACGCCGGCCGCTCCGAGGCCGGCCTTGAGCTTCGGCGACGGAACGATCGCGGCACGCGAAGCGGACGACGGTGCGGCCGAAGGAGGAGGTGCCGGGGCCGGGGCCGCGATCGCGGGCACTCCGAGCGCCGGCAGCTCCACGGTGGGTGCCGAGGGCTCGGCGTGCCGCGCGAGGAGCGTCTCGTCGCCCGCGAGGACGCGCGCGACCTCGTCGGCCTGCCGGAAGCGCGCCACGGGGTCCCGCTCGAGGCACCGGAGGATCGCCCCTTCCCAGAGCGTAGAAACTCCGGGGAAATCGCGCTTCGGCGTCGGCGGCGGGTCGTTGAGGCGCTTCCAGAGCATCGACACCGCGGACTCCCCGGTGTGCGGCAGGACGCCCGTGACCATCTCGTACATCACGACCCCGAGGGCGTAGATGTCGGCGGCGACACCGACCTCCTTTCCTTCGGCCTGCTCGGGGGCCATGTAGTTCGCCGTGCCGACGACGAGACCGGAGCCCGTGAGCCGGGCGTCGAACGTGACGCCTCCGTGCGCGGCCAGGCCGAAGTCGGTGACGACGGCCCGCACCCCGCGCGGGTAGCCCGGATCGTCCACGAGGAGCACGTTCCCGGGCTTGAAGTCCCGGT
>JAEUQS010000115.1 GCA_016789625.1 Acidobacteriota bacterium
ACCTCAGGCCCTCGTAAAAGCGCAGCGTGCCGGGCTGCCTGGACCTTCCCGAGGTCTCGGCGTCCGGGTCCGCGCCGAGGAAGCGAAGGGTCACGAGCGAGGAGCCCGTGACGGCTCGCGGTCCCTGAGCGTCCCGATCGATCTGGGGGCAGTGCTCGACCCGTCTCACGACCACGCGATCGGGCAGGACCCACGCCGTGTAGCCCGGTCCCCGCGCGAGAAACCGCACTTCGTCCCAGGTCTGTCCGCGGTTCTCCTCGAAGGAGAGGGGCAGCCGGCTCAGGAGGCTCCGGCCGTCGGGCGGCGCCGCCGCTTGCACACTGGAGCCGAAAATCGAAAGAGCGAGAACGGCCGAAGAGACCGACGTTTTCATCGTTTCCCCCGAGGCGGCCCGTGCCGCGCGAACCTGGCAGACCCGGGGGAATCTTAGTTCCGGAAGGCGCCCCGGGGTTGTCGAAATGAACGAACGCCCCGGCAGGCTTCGGTGCGGCCTGCCGGGGCGTCGCGGGGCGGGGAAGCGGGGCTAGAAGCGGATGCCCACCGAGACCCGGAACAGGCGGGGCTGCTGATAGCTCGAGGGGCTCGAGGCCTGGCCCGTGGTCACGAACCGGCAGGGGACGTTCGAGGGGAGGCCGTTCGCGATGCAGTAGGCCGAGCCGGCCGCCAGGGTCTGGAACGCGTAGGACCAGTGGCCGTTCGTGGGCACCGGAATCCGCGAGTCGACGGGGATGTCGGTGACCTGGACGGGCTGGTCGGTGAAGGGGTTGAACTCGGCGAACGCCGCGGTTCCCGCGCTCGAGCGGGTGCGCACCGAGGAGCCCACCGACAGGACCGCCTGGTTGTTGAAGAGGTTGAGCACCTCGGGCTGCAGGAAGAGCTCGACGTTCTTCAGCGCCTTGATCGAGATGTTCAGGGCCAGGTCCGTGCGCCAGATGTCCTCCGTCTTGAACGCGTCCCGCGCGGTGAACCAGTAGCGGACGGTGGCCGGCGCCGAGATGTAGCCCGGGACGTTCTGGGCAAAGTACTGTCCGGCCGCGTTCGTCGTGGACACCGTGCCGTTCAGGCCGTACGGGGCGCCGGCGTCGTAGCTCTGGAGGAGCGAGACGTTGACTCCCAGGAAGCTCGACCGGATCGGCGTGTCCCAGACGACCCAGGCCCGCGCCTTGTGGCGGCGGTCGATCGACAGGTCGCCCACCGGCGCGTACCAGCTCATCCGGAAGAGCTCGGGGTAGAGATCGGTGTCGGCCGCGACCGGGCCGCTCGCGGAGTTCTCGCCCTCGAAGTTGCCGCGGGCCCTCGAGAACGTGTAGTTCCCCTGGAACGTCAAAGAGTCGGAGGGCCGGACGCTGAAGCTCAGATTGAGGCCGTAGTACCTCCGCTCCACGCTGTCGGTGTTGTCGATGACGGTCTTGTCGAACGTGCGCGTCACCCCCGCGAGCGTGCCCGACACGGTGCCCGTGCCCGCGTTGACGAACTGTCCGTAGAAGTCGCTGCTCTTTCTGTAGATGCCGTCGAGCCTCACGAGCGCGCGCGGACCGAAGCGCTTCGTGAGGCCGGCCGTCAGCTCGTCGGTGCTCGGGGAGGCCAGACCATCCGCCGCGATGTTGGGGTTGATCCCGGGGATCGAGGGGTTGCCCCGCACCGGCCGGCCCGTGCCCCCGTTCGCGAGGAACCAGTCGAACAGGGTCTGGAGGGCCTGGGCGGTCGTCTGGAGCGTGCTCGTGGGGGCGTTCGGGTCGGCGTTGATGCTGGGGCCGCGGTAGTCGAAGTCCACGTTGCCGGCCTGACCTCCGACGGCCCCGGCGTCGGCCTGGTTGTTCGCGAGGCCCGCCACGTAGCGGGCGTAGTAGCCCTGCACGATGAGGCCGCCGTCCCCCGCGACGTCGTACACGAATCCCAGCCGCGGGCTGAACTTCGAGTCCTTGGCCGTGACGTTGCCGGAGCTGTCCGTCCCGTCGTTCTTGTCCCACCGAAGGCCCAGGTTCACGGAGAGCCGGTTCGTCACCTTCCACGTGTCGTTCACGAAGGCCGAATGCGTGACGAAGCTCGTGCCCTGCGAATCCTGCAGGATGGGCGTCCACCGGATGATCGTCGTCGAGTTGCCAGTCGGCGCGCCCAGGAGGCGCGGGTAGACGACGCCGTCCCGGATGATGGCGCCGGTGCCGACGATCCGGTAGTCGCTCCCCGACTGATGGTTGTTGGCGAGCCGGATGTCCTCGAAGTGGTCGTAGCCGGCGACGATCGCGTGGGAGCCGAGGCTCTTCGTGGAGAGGAAGTACGTTCCCTTGACGAGGAGGTCGCGGTTGTCGCGACGCTCGTCCGTACAGACCCCGCAGAACGTCGGGGACCAGTAGCGCACGCCGTTCGTGTTGTCGATCATCAGAGTCCCGCGAATGAGGTCTGTGAACTTCGCGCCCGAGTTCCGGAACGTGAACCTGCGGTTGGAGTACTGGGCCTCGACGAACAGGTTGTCCGAGAGCGTGCCCGTGTAGTTGCCCGAGTAGAGCTCCTGCGGCGTCTCGCGGTCGTTGAAGCTGTCGACGTCGTACACGCCCGCGGCGCTCGGGAACACGTTGCCGAGATCGATCTGGTCGATCTTCTGGTAGTTCGCGAGGAACGTGTGCCTCTGCGCGACGGTGAGCGTCAGCTTGCCCTCGTAGCGCTTCTGGTCGGTGCCCGTGACGACGGACGCGCTCACGGGCGCCGCCGTCGTGGAATTGGAGACGGGCTTCGTGAGCCGGCCCGCGCCGAAGAACCACAGGACGTCCTTGATCACGGGGCCGCCGAGCGTCGCCTCGTAGGTCGGAACGATCTTGTCGACGAGGTTCTCGGCGCTCTGTCCCGTGGCGGGAGATCGGTAGTCGGTGGTCTTCTGCCAGTCGTCGTTCGTGAAGGACGTGCGGAAAGAGCCCGAGAAGTCGTTGCCGCCGCTCTTGGTGAGGACGTTCACGACGCCACCCGCGAAGCGGCCGTATTCGGCGCTGATGCCCGAGGTCGAGGTGGTGGTCTCCTGCACGGCGTCCTCGATGAAGAGGTTGAGAGCCTGGCCGCGCAGGTTCTCGTTCACGACGACGCCGTTGATGAGGTAGAGGCTCTCGTACGACTGGGCGCCCGAGATCGTCACGTTGCCGCCGGGGCCACTGTTGTTGGTGCCCGCGGCGAGCAGGACCGACTGCGTGATGTTGCGGGCGATGGGCAGCTTCTCGATCGTGTCCTGCGAGTACGTCACGGCTCCCTGCTGGGAGGTCGAGATCTGCTCCCGGCTCGCGACGACGAGCGTTTCGGCCTCGACCTTCGTGGAGAGCGACAGCGCCACGTCGAGGCGGCTCTTCTGGGCCGCCGAGAGGCGGATCTCACGCTTCTCCGTGGTGAACGACGCCATCTCGAAGGACACCGTGTAGTCGCCGCCGGGCAGAAGCGGTATGGCGTAATCCCCGGAGACCGCGGTCACGGCCGTGCGGGCGCCCTGCAGCGCGGGGGAGCGGACGGTCACGACGACGCCGGGGAGACCCTGGCCGTCGTTCGTGACGCGCCCCGAGAGCGTGGCTGTAGGGTTCTGGGCGAGAGCGGATGCCGAAACGAGAGCGGCGACGGCAAGACCTCGAAAGCGGGACATGCACCTTCCTCCTCGCGGGGAATGTGGGCGGCGGGGCGAGGCTCCACCTCGGATGCGGGCCGTGAGGGCTTTC
>JAEUQS010000120.1 GCA_016789625.1 Acidobacteriota bacterium
AGATCGGCGCCGATGGCGAGAAGACGAAGGTCCCCTCGGCCAACTTCACCACCGGCACGCCTTCCGATCCTTCCTTCTGCCCCACGGGCGCCGTCTGCGGCGCGACCTTCACGTTCAGCGGCTTCGACGCCGCGGGCGCCCGCATCCCCTTCCAGCAGAACGTCGCCGAGCGCGCCGCCGCGGTGAACCGCGAAGGCACCGGCTTCGCGTTCTACGTGCAGGACCAGTGGCGCCCCATCAACCAGCTCACGGTGAACCTCGGCGTCCGCTACGACACGAACAACTACTACAACAACCAGGACATCAAGGTTCTCGACTTCAAGAAGTTCCAGCCCCGCCTCTCGGCGGCCTTCGACGTGTTCGGCGACGGCAAGACCTCCATCCGCGCCAACTACGGCCTGTTCTACGTCGACGCGGCCCTCACGCTCGCCCGGCTCTTCGACTCGGGCATCACGTCGCCCGTGACCCGCACCTACCAGTGGAGCACCACCCAGAACCGCTGGAACTTCCTTCGCTCCACGGGCGGCCAGTTCCTCACCTCCGCCCTCATCGACGGCGAGCTCAAGGCCACCTACGACACGCAGTACAACTTCGCCGTCGAGCGCGAGATCGTCCGGGGCCTCTCGACCTCGATCTCGTACATCAACAAAGAGACCCACGACATCTACGAAGACAGCTGCATCAACCAGACCGAGTGCCCCGACTTCTGGCTGACGAACCAGCCCGGCCGCGACATCGGCCTCAACGACTACCTCTACAAGAAGTACAAGGGCGTCATCCTCCAGTCCCGCTACACGTTCACCCGCGGCATCGTGGACGCGTCCTACACGTGGTCCAAGAGCCAGGGCACGATCGACTCGTCCGTCGGCCAGTACGCCGCCGATGACGCCGACTACTTCCCGTACAACTTCACCAACCGCGACGGCTACCTCGCCGACGACGCCCGCAACCGCTTCAAGGTGTTCGGCTCCTACCGGGTGCCCTTCATCGAGACCGACTTCGTCGTCAACTACACCTACCGTTCCGGCGCTCCCTACAACGTGACCGTCACCCAGGACGGCCTCACGGTGTTCGCGGTTGCCCGCGGCACCGATCGCACCAAGATCCTCCACAACGTGGACTTCGAGGTCCGCAAGGAGATCCCGCTCTCGTTCATCAAGAGCGGCTTCTCGGCCACCGTCATCGGCACGGTTCTCAACCTCACGAACTCCGAGCAGCCCACCACGTACTCCACCAACGGCAACGTCGGCGCCAACCCCCCGGCTCGTACGCCCACTGCGTACCAGCGCCCCCGCAACTACCAGAGCGGCTTCCGCATGGACTTCTGATCCGAACCTAGGTTCGGACCGAGGGAAGGGGCGCCGCAAGGCGCCCCTTTCTTTTTGTCGGCCCAACCGGAGAAGGACCCCAGAGCGTTAGCGTCCCGGAAGAGGACGGCCTTCCTCGAGCCAGGCGCGCAGATCCTCCAGGCTCCTCGCCCACGAGATGCCGAGGCCAGCGCGATAGGCGTCCCAGGCCGGCTCCTCTCCGACGCCCTGTTGCACCACGGCGATGCGCGTCTCCTCGGGCGAGACCGCCTCGAACCCGATCGTGAGCGTCATGGGCCCGAGCTCTTCGTCCTCGGGCGTCGTGAACGTGAGATCGCGAACGACGAAGCCCAGCGGCGGCTCGAACTCACCGAAGACACCGACGATGTTGTAGCCGGAGGTCCCCTCGGGATCGGAGTACCAGCCGAGGCCCCAGCGTCCTCCCTCGCGCTGCCCGATCACGGCTCCATCGGCCAGCCACTTGAGCACCTCGCGCACCTCGGTGAACGCGGCGAAGGCCCGCTCCGGGCTCGCGCGAACGACCAGCTCGCAGGCGATCGTCTGGCTCACCCGCAAATGATAGGAGCGGCCGCGCCCCAAGCGCCTCGCTACAATCGGAACATGATGGACTCAGGTCTCTCCGCCCCACGGCGGTCCCCGGCCCGGTGGCGGTCGTGATTCCCGGCCTTCGCAACGAGATCGCCGAGGCGCTCGCGAGCGCCTGCGAGAAGACGTTCGGCGTCGTTCCCGCGCGGCTCCTCCTCGAGATGCCCCCCAAGGTCGAGCTGGGAGACCTGGCGACCCCGGTCGCTTTCGAGCTCGCCAAGCTGCTGAAGCGCCCCCCGCGCAAGATCGCCGAGGAGCTGGCGCCCGCCATCGTGAAGCCGGCGAGCGTCCGCGAG
>JAEUQS010000130.1 GCA_016789625.1 Acidobacteriota bacterium
GCCCGATCTGGAAGTCGCCCTTCACGTCGGGCGTGAGAAGCGCCATCTCGACGCGGTCCTTCGCGGCCTCGTCGGAGGTCTTGTGGGCCCAGGAGTTCCGCACGCGGAGCGTCACGCCGGGCCGCGTCGTCGTCACCTTGAGCTTGATGGCGTCCTTGGCCTGGATGTTCGCGAGCGTGACACCGGCCGAGTAGTAGGTGGACGAATCGAGGTAGATGCGGTCGAAGGCGTCCTTGAACGTGTTGCGGTTCGCGGTGAACGTCCCGCCGGTCTCCTGCGCGAGGTTCGCGAGCGGAGTCTTGAAGTTCCAGTCCTTGTAGAAGCGGTTGATCGGCGAGATCGCGAGCGATTCGCGAAAGAGGTTGCCCTCTTCGTCGAGCACGCCGTTGATGCCGGTTTCCGTGACGTCGCCGTCGGCGTCGAGACCGGCCGCGTGGATCGTGTGGAACGTCACGCCGCTCTCGTTGGCCTCCTTGATCACGGCGTCGAACTCGCCGCGCAGAGAGGTCGTGAACTGGCCGAGGCCCGTGCCGAAGGCCTGCTGCAGGGTCTGCCCGGGGAAGAGCTCGAAGCCGTTGGAGACGAACAGGAACACCCGCTTGCCCGAGCGGCCCGCGAGGCCCGAGACGACCCGCCGGAGGTCCTGGAGCATGCCGGTGTCGCGGGCGCGCAGCTGCTGGGACCAGGCGTCCAGCATCGAGCGGCGGGAATTCACGGTGCGCGCGGTGCGGGCGTCGTAGTAGCTCTGCTGGTACATCGACTGCCAACGGAGGCCGTTCGAGCCCTTCTCCTGCAGCTTGAGAAGCCCTACGAAAAGGTCTTCCTTGGAGCTCGTGAACGGCACGAGCACGCGGGGCGCGCCGTCGTAGGTCATCACCGAGACGCGATCCGAGGGCGCGAGCCGCGTGATGAAGCTCCGGAGCGCCTCGATGACGCGGTTGCGATCCGCGGGGAGGAGGTGGTCGTCGTCGAAGAACACGAGGAACTGGCGCGGCACGTAGCGGGTGCCGTCGTCCTGGGCCTCGGACTCGAGGACGAGATCGGGCGAGGCGTTCTTGAGGTCGGGGCCGTGGATCGCCCCGGCGTCGATGCGCGCGAAGTAGTCGAGCGCCACGGGCTTGCCGTTCGCCGTGACGCGGATCTCGTCTTTCGTGAGGTCGAGAACCGGTTTGCCGTTCTGCGTGGCGACGACGTCGAGGTCCATCGCGGTGACCTGCACGGCGCTGCGCACGCCCTGCTTGAGGACGGCGGGGCCGGCGGGAGCCTCCTGTGCGTGGAGGCCCGGGGCGGCGCCGAGCGCCAGGGCGAGAGCTGCGAGGAAGACGGGGCGTTTCATGGAACAACCTCCTTGGACGGACTGAAAAAGGCGAGCGAAGCGAGCGGAGCGGAAGGGGGCTCTCAGAGTCTCAGCAGCTCGAAGACCGAGGCGACGTCCCGTTCGATGGCGGTCGTCACGTCCGTCGTCTCGGCCAGCGCGTGGAACTGGTCCGCAAGGGCCGGATCCTCGCTCGTCCACTCGTGGCCGATCTGGTCGGCGCGCGAAAGCTGTTTGGCGAGAAAGAGCGTCTGCTCGGTCCCCGAGCTGCGTTTCGTGATCCTGCCCTCGGAGCCCAGAACCTCCTCGAGCGGCCGGGGGAGATTCAGCTTTCGTGCCAGCACCCGGCCGAACAGCGGGCGGAACCTCTGAAGGGTTCGCGCGCGAAACGCTCCGGGCGGGAAATCCGCGACCAGCAGCAGCTTGAGCAGGTCGTAGCCGCCGAGCGGCTCGACGAGCGCCGCGGTGTAGGAGGCCTCGGCATCCCTCCCGCAGGACTTGGCCACGTGAAGGGCGGCCATTGCCGTGGACAGGCTCGACCTCCTCACGACGCGCTCCATGCGCTCCGCAGAGGACGTTTTCGGGGACGAGGGCGCCGAGAGGAGGGTGATGAACGTGCGCAACGCGTCGTCGCCCATCACGTCGGCCGCGTCCCGGGCGGTGCCCACGAGGTCGTTGCGGGTGAGCCTCAGGGAGTTCGCGAGGTACAGGAGGTTGAGCGTGAGGAAGGGGTCGAGCGCCGCGATCTGCACGAGGCGGGCGGGGTCGCCGTCCTCTTCGAGCACGGCGGTCGCCATGAGCGCCGAGTCGTCGAAGATGGGAAACACGCGAAACGGCTCACGCAGACGTTGCCGCACCTGATCGGAGAAGAGGGAGAAAACGTAGTAGCGGTCCCGCGTCGTCGCCGCGAAGGAACTGTCCGAGATGTCGTCCGCGAGGGACCAGAACGTCGCGGCGAGCGTCTCGGGGTGGAACTCCCTCTCCCACGGGGCCTCGCCGTCGTCGGCGCCCGGGCCGATCACGGGAACCCGGGCGGAGTCGTCCACGGACTTCGCGCCCTGGAACGCCAGCACCTGGCCCCGCAGCGAGAGGTGGATCTGCAGCACGTCGTCGCTCTTGAACGCCGGATCGAACTCGAAGCGCGCCCCCGACCAGTGGAAGAGGTCGAGGAGCACCTGGGTCGCGAGCCGCTCGGCGGCCTCGGCCAGAGCCTCGCGGCTGAGGAGCCTGTCCTCGAGGAGGATCCTCGTGACCTGCCGGCCCGTGGCGAAGCTCTCGGCCAGCACCTTGTAGATCGCCTCGCGAGGGAGGATCCCGCGGGAGGCGAGAAACGCCCCGAGCCGCTCGTCGGGCTTCGTCGAGGTGACGAACGCCACCGAGCCGCCCTTGAAGTCGATGGTGCGCCGAACCTCGCCGCGAGAGACGGCGAGGCGCCCCGACAACCCGTTGATCTCCAGCCACTGGAGGAGGTCTGCCAGGGTGAAGGTGTCGAGGCTTCCGCTCAGCTGCTTCGGCACGCCGGCTAGAGTGTGACACGGGCTGTACGATCGAGGCATGTCTGATCCGAAAGATGCGGAGATCGTCGAGACGAGCTCCGGAATTCCCGTCGAGAGCGCCTATGGTCCCGCCGATGTCCCGGCCTCGTGGCAGGCCGGCGACCCGGGCGCGTTTCCGTTCACCCGCGGCATCGCCCGCGGCGGCTATCGCGGAAAGCTCTGGACGATGCGCCAGTACGCCGGCTTCTCGACGGCGAAGGAGTCCAACGAAAGGTATCGGTTCCTGCTCTCCCGCGGGCAGACCGGGCTCTCGGTGGCGTTCGACCTTCCGACCCAGATCGGCTTCGACTCCGACCACGAGCTCTCGCGCGGCGAGGTGGGCAAGGTCGGCGTCGCGATCGACTCCATCGAGGACATGGAGACGCTGCTCGAGGGGCTCCCGCTCGGCGAGGTGTCGATCTCGATGACGATCAACGCCACGGCGTCGATCCTCCTCGCGCTGCTCCTGGCCGTGGCCCGCCGGAGAGGCGTCGCGTGGACGTCGCTCTCCGGGACGATCCAGAACGACATCCTCAAGGAGTACGCGGCCCGCGGGACGTACGCGTTCCCTCCACGGCCCTCGCTGCGGCTCGTGACCGACGTCTTCGGCTTCTGCGCGGAGAACGTGCCCCGCTGGAACACGATATCGATTTCGGGTTATCACATCCGCGAGGCGGGCTCGACGGCCGTGCAGGAGGTGGCGTTCACCCTCGCGGACGGACTCCAGTACCTGACGGCCGCCGTCGAGGCCGGCCTCGACCCGGGGACGATCGCGCCGCGCCTCTCGTTCTTCTTCAACGTCCACAACGACTTCCTCGAGGAGATCGCGAAATTCCGCGCCGCCCGGACGCTCTGGGCGAGCCTCGTTTCCGAGCGCTTCGGCGTGACGGACGCCCGCGGGCAGATCCTGAGGTTCCACGCGCAGACGGCCGGGTCGACCCTCACCGCCCAGCAGCCCGACGTGAACGTGGTGCGGGTCGCGCTCCAGGCGCTCGCCGCGGTGCTCGGCGGGGCGCAGTCGCTGCACACGAACGGCAAGGACGAAGCGCTGTCGCTTCCCACCGAGGAGGCCGCGCTCCTCGCGCTCCGCACGCAGCAGGTGATCGCCTACGAGTCGGGCGTCGCTCGCGTCGCCGACCCGCTCGGCGGCTCCCACGCGATCGAGGCGCTCACGGCGGGCATCGTGGAGCGGGCCGGCGCGCTCATCGCGCGCATCGACTCCATGGGCGGAGCGCTCGCGGCCATCGAGGCCGGCTTCTTCCAGCGGGAGATCCAGGACGCCGCCTACCGGGCCCAGAAGGACATCGACACGAAGAAACAGGTCGTCGTGGGCGTCAACGAGTTCCGTGTGAGCGAGGAGCGTCCCATTCCCACTCTGCGTCTCGACCCGCGGGTCGAGGAAGAGCAGGTCGCGAGGCTCCGGGCCCTCCGCGAACGCCGTTCGGCCCGCGTCGCCGGGGAGCGGCGCGCGGCCCTCGTGGAGGCGGCCCGCGAGGGGCGGAACCTGGTCGGTCCCATGGTCGAGGCGGTGTCGGCCGAGGTCACGCTGGGGGAGATCGTCGCGTCGCTGAAGACCGTCTTCGGCGAGCACCGGGACGCGTCTTCGGGCTGAGCCACCCGTCCCCTTTTCGACCAATCCGAGGGCATTCGAAAAAGCCGCTCCAGGAGCGGGTTCCGGGGGCTTGACAAGCCCCAGAGGCTCACCGTTCCGCACCCGGGGGCTGTGCGATTCGATTCGGCCCGCTCGCTGAGCGGCTTTGCGCCCACTTCATTTTCGGCGTTATTTCGTAAGTCATTGAAAAATCAGGAACTTGCCTGGGATGCACCGCGCGAGGTGCAATCCGGGCTTCATCCCGTCTTCTTGCGGAGACGCGCGGTTTTGCACACCCCAATTCACAGGGAAACGCACAGTTCCTGTCGAAAAGAACCGGGCTAGCCGCCGTTTCCCGCGGACGGCCCCGGATCCCCTCCGAAAGGCAGGTCTTCCTGGGACTCGGCAACGCCCGGCTCGAAGCAGCGCCGGCAGCGCGCTTCGTAGAGCCCGGCCGCCCCGATGACGACCCGCTCGGAGGAGTCCACGAGGCGCTGCGTGCGGCTCGCCATGGCGCCGCAGCGCACGCAGATCGCCCGGGTCTTCATGACCTCGTCGGCCGCCGCCATGAGAGCGGGCATGGGCTCGAACGGCCGGCCCAGGTAGTCCTGGTCGAGGCCGGCCACGATGACGCGCTTTCCCAGGTCGGCGAGGCGGGTGCACACGTCGACGATGCCGGCGTCGAAGAACTGGGCCTCGTCCACGCCCACGACCTCGGCCCGGGCGTCGGTTTTCTCGAGCACCTCGGCCGAGGTCGCGACGGCGAGAGCCGTGAGCCGCTGTCCGGCGTGGGAAACCACCTCGACGTCGGAGTAGCGTTTGTCGAGGAGCGGCTTGAAGACCTGCACCCTTCGCCGGGCGATCTTCGCGCGGGTGAGCCTGCGGATGAGCTCCTCCGACTTGCCCGAGAACATCGAGCCGCAGATGACCTCGAGGGAGCCGCCGCCGTAGATCACTTCGGGGCCTTCTTCTTTCCGGGCGCGGGCGCGACGCCCTTCCTGGGACAGAGGTCCGAAAGGAGACACGAATCGCAGAGCGCGGTGCGCGAGGTGCAGGTGCGGCGCCCGTGGAGGATGAGCGCGTGGCTCACGAAGACCCAGTCCGCGCGCGGAATCTTCCGGTTGAGATCCTCTTCCACCTTCTCGGGGTCGTCGTGCCGCGAGAGTCCGAGCCGGCGCGCGAGGCGGCCGACGTGGGTGTCCACGACGACGCCGCCGGGCTCGCCGAAGACGTTGCCGAGCACGACGTTCGCCGTCTTGCGGCCCACGCCCGGGAGCGCGTGGAGAGCGTCCATCGTACGGGGCACCTCGCCGCCGTGGCTCTCGACGATCGCGAGCGCGGCCCCGCGCAGCGACTTCGCCTTGGCGTTGAAGAAGCCCGTCGACTTGATGAGCTCTTCCAGCTCGCCGGGAGCGGCCTTCGCGAGCGCGGCCGCATCCGGGTACTTGCGAAAGAGAGCCGGGGTCACCTGGTTGACCCGCGCGTCGGTGCACTGCGCCGAGAGGATCGTGGCGACGAGGAGCTCGTACGCGTTCGTGAAGTCCAGCGAGCAGCGCGCCTCGGGATACTCGGCGTGCAGCCTTCTCAGGACTTCCGCGACGGGGGCTGAGCTCGTCGACTTTCCGGCCGGCATGGGCGCGGAGGATACCGGTACACTCGGATTCCGTGTCGAACGTTCCCGTGCGTCGTCTCTCCGGTGCGCAGCCCCGCAGGGGCGGAGCCCTAAGAGCTGTTGCCCTCGGGGGCGCTCTCGCTCTCCTCGCCATTCCTTCCGGGAAGTTCGCCTCCGCCGCACCGAAATCGGCCACGCTCACGATCCTCCAGACGACGGACCTCCACGGAAACCTGCTCCCCTGGGATTACCTGCGGGCGCGCCCCGCGGACGTCGGCCTCGCGCGCATCGCCTCGCGGGTCTCCGCGATCCGCAAGGAGCGGGGCCCCGCGAACGTCCTCCTCCTCGATGCGGGCGACACCATCCAGGGCACGCCGCTCGAGTTCGTCCATGCCCGGAACGTGGCGACCGGAAAGGCCGCGGCGACTCCCGACCCGATGGCCCTCGCCATGAGCACGATCGGCTACGACGCTCTCGCGGTGGGGAATCACGAGTTCAACTTCGGTCTCGAGGTTTTGCGCAAGGCCGAGAAGGAATCGCGCTTTCCCTGGCTCTCCGCCAACACGCGGAAACGGGACGGCTCACCAGCGTTCCGCGAATACGCCGTGTTCGCGCGTGCGGGAGTGAGGGCCTGCGTGCTGGGGCTCGTGACGCCCAACATCCCGTCCTGGGAGCCCGAGGCGAACCGTCCGGGGCTCGCGTTCGAGGATCCGGTCGTGA
>JAEUQS010000241.1 GCA_016789625.1 Acidobacteriota bacterium
CGCTGCGCGGCAGAGGGGAACGCGAGGACGACGAGGAGGAGCGCGAGAGCGCTTCGGATCGGCATTTCGACCTCCGTGCGCGACGAGTCTAGATGCGGGGACGGTCGAGGCGCCCGCGAATGAGGTCCGCGAGCTTCTTCGGCGCGTACGGCTTCTGGATGAAGTTCAGCCCCTCGACGAGCGCGAGCTGGGATCCCTGTGGGATCCCCGGCCGTCCCAGCTCCGAGCTGTAGCCGCTGGTGAAGACGACGGGCAGCTCCGGGCGCTCGCGATGCAGCGCCTCGGCGAGCTCCCGTCCCGACATCCCGTCGGGCATGACCATGTCGGTCAGCAGCAGATCGACTCTCTCACCGTGCTCCTTCCACACCTCGAGAGCCTGGACCCCCGTCTCGGCGAGCAGCACCTCGTAGCCGCAGCCGGCGAGGATCGTCTTCACCAGGTTGCGGAGCGCCGGCTCGTCCTCCACGACGAGGACGGTCTCTTTTCCGCGCGGCATCCGGGCCGGGAGAACCGTCGGCGGTGCAGCCGCCTGCGCTGCCGCGTCACCCGCCACGGCGGGCAGGTAGACCTCGAACCTGGTGCCGGCGCCCACGGTGCTCGTCGTGACGATCCAGCCCCGGTGCTGTTTCACGATGCCGTACACCGTCGCGAGGCCGAGGCCCGTGCCCTTGCCGACGTCCTTCGTGGTGAAGAACGGCTCGAAGATGTGAGGCAGCGCGTCGGGAGGGATGCCCTGCCCGCTGTCGGCGACGCTCAGGCAGAGGTAGGTGCCGGGCACGGCTTCGGGGTTCTCCCCCGCGCGGCGTTCGTCGAAAACCTCCTCGCGGGTCGAGATGAGGAGCTGGCCTCCCCGGGGCATGGCGTCTCTCGCGTTCACGGCCAGGTTCAGCACGAGCTGCTCGATCATCCCGGCATCGGCGTTCACGAGGGACGACACCGGTGACAGCTCCGTGCGAAGCGAGACGTCCTCACCGAGCGTCCGCTTGAGCATCCGGGTCATCCCGGCGACGATCCCGTTCAGATCGAGGTCCACCGCGCGCATCGCCTGCTTGCGGCTGAAGAGCAGGAGCTGCCGGGTGAGCCCCGCGGCTCGTTCCGCCGCCTCGACGATCTCCCGCACGCTCTCCTCGAAGCCCGCTCCGCGCGCCCCGGCGAGGAGCTCGGCGTTCCCGAGGATCACGGTCAGCAGGTTGTTGAAATCGTGCGCGATGCCGCTCGCGAGCTGCCCGACTCCCTCCATCTTCTGGGCCTGCCGAAGCTGCTCCTCGAGCTTCTTGCGCTGCGTGACGTCGAGGAGCGAGCCATGCCAGGTCGTCCCGCCGTCGGCATCGCGCACGGGCATCGAGTGGCCTTCGATCCAGATCTGCCCCTTCTGGGGATGCAGCAGCCGGAACTCCTCCTGCCAGGGCGTGAGGTCCCTCCTCGAGACCTCGATCGATTCGCGGATCCGCGCGGCGTCGTCCGGATGCCAGAGGGCCTCGATCGGGCTGGCGTCGTTCTTCACGGCCTCGGGCGTGAGCCCGTAGACGTCCTCGAACCGGGGGCTGGCGTACGGAAACGAGGCGCGGCCGTCCGGCGCGAGGCGGAAGGAATGGATGACGCCGGGTGCGGTGGCCGCCACCTTCCGGAGCCGCTCGCGCTCTTCCTGAAGAGCATCCTCCGAGCGCTTCCGCTCGGTGATGTCCTGCGCGGCCACGACGATGCCGATGACGTTCCCGGCGGCGTCGAAATACGGGACCTTGTCCGTCTGGACCCAGCGCACCTCGCCCTCGGCGCCATGGAGCCTCTCCACCAGCCCGAGCTTCGGCTTGCGCGAGCGAATCACGTCCAGATCGTCCGCGTAATACTTCTCGGCCTCGAGCGGGTAGATCTCGGCGCATGGCCGGCCCTCGATCTCCGCGATGGTCCGTCCCGCGGCGTCGGCGACCCGCTGGTTCACGCGCAGATGACGGTTCTCGGTGTCCTTGAACCAGATCATGGCCGGGATCAGATCGAACAGCACCTGGAGCTCGGCCCGCTGCCGCTGGAGCTCCTGCCCGGCCTTCGAGCGTTCGGTGACGTCGGTGAACGAGAGCACGGCGAGCGGCCGGCCCCGGGCGTCGGGAACGACGCCGCCGCTGAAGCTGAAGATGCGTTCCCAGCTCGTTTCCAACCTCGCGACCCGCAGCTCGAGATCCCTCAGGAACTCTCCTCGGAGGAGCCGGGACAGAGGCCAGCCCTCGACCGGGACCTTCATGCCGTCGAGGGAGAACACCTCGTATTCCTTCACGAGCGCGGCGAGATCCGAGTCGTCGGGAAGGTCCGGGGGCAGACCGAGGATCTCGAGGGCCGCCGGGTTCCATTCCAGCCGCCGGCTCGTGAGCTCGCAGAGAACCACTCCGTGAGACAGCGTGGCGACGACTTTTCGGAGACGCTCTTCGCTCTCGCGCAGCGCCTCCTCGGCGAGGCGCCTCTCCGTCACGTCGGTGGCGACACCGTCCCAGATCACGCGCCCATCCGGATGCAGGCGCGGGCGCGAACGCAGGGTGACGAACCGGACCCGCGCATCCCGGCCCCGAATCCGGAGCTCCATCGCGAAGTCCGAGAGGTCGCGGGCGCTCGCCGCTTCGGCAGCCTCCCGGGCTCCCGTGGGGTCGGCCTCGATGAGACTGTTCAGCACAGCCGGTTCGCGCACCACTTCGGCAGCCGTCACGCCGTGGATCCTCTCGACGCCAGCGCTCACGTGCAGGAACCTCCTGACCCCGCCGGGCTCGCGAACGTATTGATACACGTAGCTGTCGGGCAGGTTGTCGCTCAGCAGCCGGAGTCGCTCCTCGCTCTCGCGGAGCGCCTCGGCCGCGCGGGCCTGCTCCCGTCCCGCCCGCCACACTCCGAGGCATCCCGCCCCCAGGAGCAGGCTCGCGATTCCCAGAGTGATCGCGAACTCCCGATCGAGGTTCGACCTCAGCGTGCGCAGATCGTTCTGGTAGACGCTGTCCAGCACGTCGGCCGTTCGCTCCGCTTCGTGGAACCGGAGGCTGAGCCGCTTTGCAGCCTCGATTCCAGGAGGTTCGATCGGAGCAGCTCCCGGAGCGCCGCCGCGTGGAGCGATCGCATCGAGCTCCTTTCGAAACGCCGCGAGCGCGCCCTCGAACGCCCTGCGCGCGTCCGACTCCTCGATGTCGAGCCTGCCGTCGGGATCCACGTGCGTGGCGGCGGGCTGGAGCTCGTCGAGGGCTTGCCGCAGGAGCGCCAGAGCCTGCAGCCGGTCGAACGCGGCACCCTCGTTCTCCGCCAGCCGCATCGACAGATAGCCCTTCGTGAGATCCAGACGCGCGAGCCGGAAGCCGTTGATGAGCCGTGCCGAGCGCTCCACCACGGTCTTCTGCTCGATGTGGATGAAGGACAAAATGCCGCAGAGCACGACGGACCCCAGGACCGTGATCCACGTCCAGACGCCGGGACCCGCGGGGCGAGCCATCAAGGCTCCTCCACGAGGCTCTCGGTGCTCACGCGGCCGGGGAGATCGGCCCGGGTGAAGCCGAATCGCGCGATCAGCGCGAGGTGCTCCGGGCTCCCCACGAGCGCCTGCAGCCGCGCGTTCCAGGCCTCGCGAAGGCGGAGGTCGCCCTTGCGAAACACGAAGCCGCCGAACCCGAGACGATCGCGCGCGGCCTCCTCGAACGGTTCCGCGATCTCCGTTTCGCCCGGTTTCGCCATCCACCTCACCGCCGGGGCCGAGAGCGCGAGCGCGTCGGCCTCGCCGGCCAGGACGGCCCGGCGGGCCGTCGCCGCATCCGGAGC
>JAEUQS010000301.1 GCA_016789625.1 Acidobacteriota bacterium
GTGGCTCACCACGAGAACCTCGACGAACCGCGTGCCGAGCGCCGCGGCCCCCTCGGCATCGAGCGTCCCGAGATAGGCGATGACCCCTCCGAACGCGGCGACCGGGTCGGACGCCCAGGCTTTCTCGAGCGCCTCGGCGAACGTCGTTCCCGTCGCGATTCCCGAGGCGATCCGGTGCTTCACGATGGTGAGGCCGTTCGGGCCGATGCTCCGCGAGGCGAAGACGGCCGCGTCGGCGTCGAGAAGGTTGTTGAACGAGAGCTCCTTGCCCTGGTGCGACGTGAAGCGCGCGAGAGAGCCCTGCGGCGCGAGCGGATCCACGTAGAACGCGCCCTGCTGATGGGGGTTCTCGCCGTAACGGAGCGTGCGATCGCGCAGGAAGGTGAGGCTCAGTCGCTCGGGCTCCCGTTCGCCGGCCTGGCTCGTGAGGTACGACGCGATGATGGCGTCGTAGGCGGCCGTCCGCCGGAACACCTTGGCCGCGAGCCTTCGGCGCGTCGCAGCGGAGACGCCGCCGCCCGCGAGCTCGGCCAGGACGCCGGCGTAGTCGGCCGGGTCGCAGAGCACCGTGACGTGCGCGTGGTTCTTGGCGGCCGCCCGGAGCATCGAGGGGCCGCCCACGTCGATCTTCTCGATGAGGTCCTCGAACGACGCCGTGCCGGTCTCGAGCGATTCCTTGAACGGATAGAGGTTCACGGCCACGAGGTCGACGGGCGTGATCGCATTCGCATCGGCCTCTTTGCGGTGCGTCTCGACGGCGCGGTCGTAGAGGATGCCGCCGAAGATCTTGGGATGCAGCGTCTTCACGCGGCCGTCGAAGACCTCGGGAAAGCCGGTGATCTCGGAGATCAGGTTCACGGGCAGGCCGGCGTCCGAGAGCACGTGGGCTGTGCCGCCGGTCGAGAGCAGCTCGTAGCCGAGCCCGACGAGGGCGGTGCCGAATTCCACGAGGCCCGTGCGATCGGAAACGGAGAGGAGAGCGCGCTTCTTCGGGGTCTGGGTCTCCGGGGTGTCTGGAGTCTTTGGGGTTTCACTCACGGACTGCGTAGGGTCCTTTCTCTTCCGGGAAGGTCTTCGCGATGCCCGCGTCGCCGCCCGCGCTCTTCCAGATCCACGCGAGGAGGCGGGTCGACTCGGTGAGGGCGGCATCGTAGGCCGCGCGCGGCGTGTCCGTTGCGAGGCGACGGGACAGGAGCTTCTCGGGATCGTCGAACGGGGAGACGGTGTAGCCGAGAAACTGGGAAGTTCGGGCCGCGGCGAGGGCGTCCTTCTGAGGAAACGGCTGGTCCCGTGTCGCGGCGGCCAGCTCGTGCACGAGGCCGCCCACCTCCCGGGCGACGTCGGCGAACGGCCGGTGCTCGCGGATCATGCGCGCGATGCCGCGGGCCGCCTTGGCCGCCGCGCTGCGGCGCTCGGCCGCGGTCCTCCGGCCGGAGTCGCTCTCCCGCCCGACGAGAATGCCCTCCATGAGGAGGTCGCGGTTCTTCGCGAGCTGCCGCTTCAGGTCGGGAGGAGCGTAGAACACGGCGTCGGCGGCGAGCAGGCGCTCGGCGCTCGCGGGCCAGACGTGCGAAACCGCCTCCTGGCCCCGAGCGGTGCCCCAGAGAAGCGTCGCCACGCTCAGGAACGCCAGAGCGGCGCGAGGAAAGGTTCGATTCGTCATCTGCTTTTTCGGCGGGACGCAGAGCCGGCCGGCGCCCCGAGGTGGCGGATTCTAATGACCCCGCCTCCCGGGCGCTCCGCGCCGCATTAACATCGCGGCGCGATGAAGAAGACCGTGCTCGCCCTCTCGCTCCTGGTGCTCGTCCTGCCGCCCGCCCTTCCGGCCGGCGCGGCCCCTCCCGCGTCCCTCTCGAAGAAGGACGAGCGCGCGAAGTTCAACCCCGACGAAAAGGGGATGGACGGCAAAACGAGGCTCCAGGGGCACGAGCGAAGGACGGCCCTCGAGAAGGCCTCGCTGCTCCGCGGGCTGACGTTCCGGAACGTCGGGCCGGAGATCCAGGGCGGGCGCATCGTGGACATCGAAGGGCCGAGCGCCCGGCCCGACACGCTCTTCCTCGCCTTCGCCTCGGGCGGGCTCTTCCGCACCGACGACAAGGGCGGCACGTTCACGTCGCTCTTCGACGACGAGTCCTCCATCACCATCGGCGACATCGCCCTCGGAGACGCCGAGGGCAAGGTGATCTGGGTGGGCTCCGGCGAGGCGAACTCGAGCCGTACGTCGTATGCGGGCACCGGCGTTTTCAAGAGCACCGACGGCGGAAAGAGCTGGAAGAACACCGGCCTCCACGATTCGCACCACATCGGCAAGGTGATCGTGGATGCGAAGAATCCCGATATCGTGTTCGTCGCGTCGCTCGGGCCGCTCTACACGGCCGGCGGCGAACGGGGCGTCTTTCGCACCACGGACGGCGGCGGCTCGTGGCGACGCGTGCTCTACACCGACGACCGCACCGGCGCGGTGGACCTCGTGCAGGATCCCGCGAACCCGCGAGTTCTCTACGCGGCGATGTGGGAGCGCGACCGCAAGGCCTGGAACTTCCTCGAGTCGGGGAAGGGGAGCGGCATCTTCAAGTCGACCGACGGCGGCGATTCCTGGAATCGCCTCACGGGCGGCTTTCCGCAGGGAGACACCGTGGGCCGCATCGGGCTCGCGGTCGCGCCTTCGAGCCCCGGCACCGTTTACGCCGTGCTCGACAACCAGGCCCGGAGGCCCGATTCCGAGCCGCCCGACGAGGACACGCCCTCGGGTGAGCTCACGGTGCGCCGCCTGAAGAAGCTCACGAAGGAGCAGTTCCTGGCGCTCGACGCGAAGGTCGTCGACCGCTTCCTGAGGCGGAACGACTTCCCGGTGGACCTGAAGGCCAAGGACCTCTTCAAGGACGTGAGGAAGGGCAAGGTCACGCTCGAGAAGATCGTCGACTACATCGCCGACGCGAACCGCGACCTCTTCGAGAACGACATCGTGAGCTGCGAGGTCTACCGCACCGACGACGCGGGAGCGACGTGGAAGCGCACACACGAGAAGCGCCTCGATCAGGTGACGTACTCCTACGGCTACTACTTCGGGAAGATCTGGGCCGCGCCGGACGATGCAAACCGCGTCTACGTGGCCGGCGTTCCGATGATCACGTCGACGGATGGCGGCAAGACCTGGAAGGGTCTCGCCGCGCGCGACGTCCACGTGGACCACCACGCGTTCTTCTTCGAGGCGGGCGCGTCGCGACGCGTGGCCCTCGGGAACGACGGCGGCCTCAACCTCTCCTGGAACGGCGGCGACACGTGGACCAAGGTGAACGGTCTGCCCGTGGGCCAGTTCACGACGATCGCCGTCGATGACGGGGAGCCCTACAACATCGTGGGCGGTCTGCAGGACAACGGGACGCTGCGCGGCCCCTCGAGCTACCGGCGCGGCCCGTCGGACCCCAACGCCTGGAAGGCCATCGGCGGCGGCGACGGTTCCATGGTCCAGATCGACCCCAAGGACCGGAACCTCGTGTACCTCGCCTTCCAGTTCGGCTTCGCGACGCGCGTAGATCTGAAGAGCCAGACGCGCAAGCGCGTGCGCCCGCGTCCCACGCTCGAGGAGAAGCCGCTCCGCTACAACTGGGTGGCTCCGTTCCTCCTCTCGCCCCATTCCCGCGAGATCCTGTACTTCGGCACGAACCGCCTCTACCGCTCGTTCGATCGCGGCGAGACGTTCACGCCCATCAGCGCCGACCTCACCTCGAACCGCGAGCAGGGCGACGTGCCGTTCGGAACCATCACGTCGATCGCCGAATCGCCGAAGACGTTTGGCGTCCTCTATTGCGGCACCGACGAGGGCAAGGTGTGGATGTCCAAGGACGGCGGCACCACCTGGAAAGACGTCTCCCAGGGGCTCGCGCACGACCGCTGGGTGACGCGCGTCGTCGCGTCCGCGCACGACGCGGCCACCGTCTACGCCACGCAGAGCGGGTACCGCAACGACGACTTCGCTCCTTACGTCTTCCGCTCCACCGACTTCGGGGCAACCTGGACGTCGCTCGCGGGCGGTCTCCCGAACGAGCCCGTGAACGTCGTGCGCGAGGATCCGAAGGCCGACCACCTCCTCTACCTCGGTACCGATCTCGGCGCGTACGCGTCGCTCGACAAGGGCGCCACGTGGATGGCGCTCGCGGGCGGTCTCCCGAACGTTCCCGTGCACGACCTCGCGGTGCAGACCAAGACGGGAGACGTGGTGCTCGGCACGCACGGCCGAAGCGTCTTCGTGGGGCAGGCGGCCCCGCTCCGAAAGCTCAAGGCCGAGGATCTCGCGAAGGACCTCGTGGCGTTCAAGGTCAAGGCCGTCGAATGGGATCGGAACCGCGGCTACGGTGAGAACCCGTGGTTCACGTGGAGCCGCGTGCCCGACACCGCGCACCTGGCCTGGTACGCGGGAGAGGGCGCGACCGGCACGACGAAGATCTCGATCAAGGACGCCTCCGGAAACGTCTGGAAGGAGCTTGCCGCGACCTCGATCCGCGGGCTGAACGAGCTGGACTACGACCTTTCGGCCGATCCGGCCAGGGCCGCCGCCGCCGAAGCCGCGGCCCTGGCCCAGAAGGCGAAAAAAGACGCGGCGAAACCCGAGGGCGCGAAGAAGGCCTCGGCCAAGGCCGAGCCGAAACCCGCAGCCGAGGCCAAGGCCGACGGGGAGGACGAGGACGAGGAAGAGAGCGCTCCGGCCGCGACGCCGCCGGTTTCCGCAG
>JAEUQS010000312.1 GCA_016789625.1 Acidobacteriota bacterium
ATGCTCGGAAAGCCCTCGGTCGCGGCCGTCAACGGCTTCGCGCTCGGCGGCGGCTGCGAGCTCGCCATGGCGGCCACGCTCCGCGTCGCGTCGCCCAACGCGAAGCTGGGGCAGCCCGAGGTCAACCTGGGGCTCATCCCCGGCTACGGCGGCACGCAGCGGCTGCCGCGGCTCGTGGGAAAGGGGATCGCCCTCGAGCTCATCCTCACGGGAGACGCGATCTCGGCCGAGGAGGCCTGGCGCATCGGGCTCGTCAACAAGGTCGTCCCGCAGGCGGAGCTGCTCGCGGCCTCGCGGGCGCTCCTCGAGAAGGTCCTCGCGAAGGCGCCCCTGGCCGTGCGCTACGCGATCGAGGCCGTACAGCACGGCAGCGAGATGCCGTTCGACCAGGCGGAGAGCTACGAGGCCACGCTCTTCGGGCTGTGCGTGGCCACGGAAGACATGAAAGAGGGCGTCTCGGCGTTTCTCGGGAAGCGCAAGCCCACGTTCACGGGCCGTTGACGGCACAAGGGGCGGCCCGAGGGCCGCCTCTTCTACTTCCAGCTCTCGTGGTAGGGCGTGTGCTCGAGCGCGAGCGCCTGCGTCGTGAGCGAGAGCGGGCGGAACGTGTCCATCATGACCGCCAGCTCGTCGGTCGACCGCGTTCCGATCGAGGCTTCGTACGAGCCCGGATGCGGGCCGTGCGGCACGCCCATGGGATGGAGAGAGATCGCCCTGGGGCCCACGCCCTTGCGGCTCGTGAAGTTGCCGCGCACGTAGTAGATGACCTCGTCGCAATCCACCGAGGTGTGGGGGTACGGACACGGAATCGCGTCGGGGTGGGTGTCGGTGACGCGCGGAACGAACGAGCAGAAGAGGAGCCCCGGAGCCGCGAACGTCGCGTGGATGGTGGGGGGCAGGTGGATGAGTCCCGTCTTGGGCTGGTATGCCAGGATCGGGAACGCGAAGGGCCACACCGTTCCGTCCCAGCCCACCACGTCGAACACGGAGCTCCGCGGACGCCGCTTCACGAAGCGGTCGCCCTTCTTCACGAGGATCTCGGAGGGACCGGGACGCGGCCCGGTGAACCCGGGAGCTCTGAAGTCGCGATGGGTGAAGGGCGCGTCCATCTTCAGCTGCCCCACGGGGTTCCGGAACTGGACGGGCAGATGGAAGCCGCCGCGGAGCTCGAACACGATGCCCTCGAGCGCCTCGAGCACGCGGAAGCGATGGGGCACTCCGCGGGGCACGAGGACGTAGTCGCCCTCGCCGACGGGGAGATCGCCGAACGGCGTCTCGAGCACGGCCTTGCCCGAATACACGAAGTGGAGGTCGTCGCCGTCGCCGTTCGAGAAACCGATATCGCTTTCCATCGGCGGGTGACGCTCGAGGGAAACGACCACGTCCTCGCTCGCGAGGATCGGCGTCACGCCCTGCGGCGCGTTCTCGCCGAGGACGAGACGGCGCCGGAGCGGCTGGGGCGGCGCGAGCGTCGCCGCGACGCGCAGGCGCGGGTCGCCTTCGCTGGGCCCGATCTCCTCGTCGACCTGCGGAGGCCCCTCGTGGTAGAGGATCGAGAACTCGGTGTCGAAGCCGCGGCGCGTGAAGCACTCCTCGTAGAGGAGCTTTCCCCGGGCGTCGCGGAAGACCGTGTGGGGCTTCGCGGGGACGGACCCGCGCGACAGGTAGTGGAGCATCAGCCCACGACTTCCAGCGCTTCGAGGCTCTTCTGCTGCTGCGCCTCGATGCTCTCGAAGAGCGCCCGGAAGTTGCCGTACCCGAAGCCCTTGTCGCCCTCGCGCTGGATGATCTCGTAGAAGAACGGGCCGGCCTTCTCGTCGCCGTACATCGCGTTCGCATCCTTCATGAAGATCTGCAGCATGTACTTTTCGTCGGCCCCGTCCACGAGGATCGCGTTTCTGCGGAGAGCGTCCATGGGCTCGTTGATCTTCGAGACGTGCACCTTGTCGAGCCTTGCGGGGAGCTGGTCGTAGTAGGCCCCGGGAGCCGGAAGGAACTGAACGCCCTTGCCGCGGAGGTTCTCGACGGCGGGAATGATGTCCTTCACGTGAAAGGCCACGTGCTGCACGCCCGCGCCGTGGTGGTCCTCGCAGAAGCGGTTGATCTGGCTCTCCCGGAAG
>JAEUQS010000321.1 GCA_016789625.1 Acidobacteriota bacterium
CCAGCGAGCTGCAGGCCCTCGAGGGCCAGATGCGCTCGATGTTCTCCGACAGCGCCGAAGGCCTGAAGGAATATCCGCTGCCCGGAGGGGGCTTCGGGATGAACCTCGAAGGCCGTTTCCAGACCGCCGCGGTCGCCCGCGTCGGGGCGGGCGGCAAGGTCGAGTGGATCTGCGCCGACACGGCCAAGCAGGCCGCGAAGTTCATGAAGGCTCCGCCGGCCGCGCCCGCGGCGCCCGAAGAGAAGTGAGAAGCGTGATGAAGACCACCCGCGCTCTCCTCGCGTCTCTCCTGCTCGCCGCGACCTCGGTCGCGCCCGCCGCGACCATCACGATCATCAACGCCGATCCCGCCGGAGTCGGCTTCAACGATCCCACGCCTGCGGCCCCGGTCGGGGGAAACATGGGCATGACGATCGGGGAGCAGCGCCTCAACGTCTACAACTACGTCGCGGGCTTGTGGGGCGCGGCTCTCCCCAGCACCGTCGAGATCCGGGTGAGGAGCACGTGGGAGGCCCTGACCTGTGCCGAGACGTCGGCGGTCCTGGGGTCCGCGGGAACCAACCAGATCTTCCATTCGTTCACGAACGCACCCTTCACCAATACCTGGTACCACTCGGCGCTCGCGGACAAGCTCGCGGGATCCGACCTCGGCCCCGGACTCCAGGACATCAACGCCCGGTTCAACGTCAACCTCGGCACTCCGGGCTGCCTCACGGCGAGCGGCTGGTACTACGGGTTCGACGCCAACGAGCCAGCGGGGCAGATCGACTTCGCGACGGTGCTCCTCCACGAGCTCGGACACGGCCTCGGTTTCTCGACGTTCGTGGATGGCTCGAGCGGCAACTTCAACGCGGGCCGGGCGGACATCTTCGCCCGAAACCTCAAGGACGTGGCGACGGGCCGTCAATGGACGGATGCCCTCGAGACCAGCGGGAATCGCCTCGCATCCATCACCTCCGGCGTCGGCCTCGTGTGGACCGGCCCCAACGTCACGGCCTGGGCCGCCGCCAACCTCACTCCGCGCGGCCGGCTCCTCATCAGCGCGGGCTCGCCGGCCTCGGGCAACTACTACGTCGGGGCTGCCGCGTTCGGCGCGGCCCTGTCGACTCCCGGCGTCACCGGAGCGATCGTGGCCGCGCTGGATCCCGCCGACGGCGCGGGGCCGACCACGTTCGACGCCTGCTCGCCGCTCACGAACGCGGGGGCCGTCAACGGCAACATCGCGCTCGTCGATCGCGGGACCTGCTCGTTCACGATCAAGGTCAAGAACTGCCAGGATGCCGGGGCGACGGCCGTGCTCGTGGCCGACAACGTGGCGGGCGTGCCGCCTCCGACCGGCCTCGCCGGTACCGATCCCACCATCACGATCCCTTCGGTGCGCCTCACGCAGGCGAACGGCGCGACCATCCGGGCCAACCTGCCCCTCGCGGGCGGCGCCACCGCGAACCTCGCGCTCGACCCGGCGACGAAGGCCGGCGCGGACGCCTCGAACAACATGCTCATGTTCGCGCCCGATCCGCGGCAGCCCGGCTCGTCCACGTCGCACTTCGACGTCAGCGCGACGCCGAACGTGCTCATGGAGCCCGCCATCAACGCCGACCTCACGCACAACGTCGCGAGCGATTCGACGTTCGCCCAGATGAAGGACATCGGCTGGCTCGGCGCTCTGCCGAACCCGGCGCCCACGGTCTCCTCGGTCGTTCCCGCGTGCGCGAGCACGGTCGGCGGACGCACGATCACCGTGAACGGCACGGGCTTCCTGCCCGGCGCCACGGTCTCTCTCCTGGGTACGGCCTGCGCCGTCACGAACGTCACTCCGACGGCGATCACCTGCACCGCAGGGGCTCGGGCGAACGCCCCTTCCGCAATCGGAAACGTGGTGGTGACGAACCTCGACCTGCTTTCGGGAACGCTGACGAACGGCTTCAACTACGCGCTGCGGGGTGACACGAACAACAACGGAGCCCTCACCGGCGCCGACGCGTTCTACCTGAACCTCGCGATCTTCCTGGGCGGCAGCCCGGTCGTGTCGCTGTGTCAGGGAGACGTCAACTCGAGCGGAGCCCAGACGGGGGCGGACACGTTCTTCCTGAACATGTACATCTTCCTGGGCGGGACGGCTCCCGGCCCCTAGGCTCGAGCCGATCCCGCAGCGGAGGACTCTCACGGGGGTGCGCGACGGGCGCACCCCCTTTTCATGTCAGTCCCTCTTGCGCAGCCGCTCGGCGTCGTCGGTCCGGCGCCTGAGATCCGACACGGCGCGGCGGTACTTCTCGGACGACGGATCGAGGCGCGCCGCGTCGTCGTACCACTCGGCGGCGGCCTTCGAATCCCCGAGCGCTTCGGATACGCAGCCCAGGTTGTAGGCCAGCGCGGCCGACTCCGGCGCGTCCTTCGCGGTCCTCTCCCACAGGAGCCGCGCCTCGCGCAGCTGGCCCTGCTCGATGAGCGCGATGCCCTCGGTGGCACCCGGAGCCTTCTCCTCGAGCGCGAGCGTCTCGGTGACGCGCTGCGGGGTGAACTGGAAGAGAGCTTCGCTCACCGCGCGATCCACCGCGTCGCGTTCCGCGGTCTCGAGGAGATCGTCCCGCCAGTCGGAGTACGTCGGGGAGCGGCCCTCCTGAGAAACCGTGAACCGCGCGATGCGTTCTCCGTTCCGGCCGTCGACGAGGGTGATCTGGAAGGAGCAGGAGCCCTCGGCCCAGTAGCTGTGCCGGATCTCCTCCTCCCCCTGCTTGTTCTTCTTCTTGCGGGTGTCGTGGCGGCGGCGGCTCGAGACGTCGTTGACGCGGAGCCGTACGTACACGTCGCCGGGATTGCGGCGCCGGTATTCGTCGGCCTCCCGGGCCGCGGCTCGCGCCTTCTCCTTCGAGAAGAGCTGCTCGAAGAAATCGAAGAGGTCGGGCGCCCGCGGCGACGCGTCGTCGATGGCGAACACGCCCTGCGACTCGATGCGCTCAACGAAGCGCGCCCGCACGATCTCGCGTTCCCTGCGCGAGGGGCCCTCGGCCGACACGAGCACGAGCTTGTGAACCGGCCCCAGGTTGTAGGGCGCGGGGACGACGCGCCGCACGCTCACGGACGGCCCGCAGGCTGAAAGGAGAACGACGACGGCCGCGGCGAGAACGGCTCGGGGCATGTGTTCAGCCCTCCGGGCCGGGAAACGCCTTCGGCGCGCTTCTTGCACGGTCACTCCTCGAAAACGGTGGGGAAGAGCAGGAAGGCCGCCGTCGTCATCGCCCCCGTGAACGAGACGAGGAGTTTCACGTGCTCGATACCGGCCAGGAACGAGGGATCCGTCGCGGCGATGCGCGTACCCGTGACCGCCCCGATGAGCGGAGGCAGGAGGAGCGGGATCGCCAGAACGGGGAACAGGCTGCCCTTGGACTGCGCCTTCGCCACGATGGCCGCGACGAACGTCGAGGCCGAGGCCAGCGCGAGGTCGCCCAGGACGAGCAGCGTGACGAAGAGCGCGGGCCCCGCGATGTCGAACGACAGCATCGCGAGGAAGAGCGGAACGACGACGATGTTCACCACGAGGAGGAGAGCGAGGTTGAAGAGCAGCTTGCCCAGGAGGACCGCTGCCGGCGGCGCCGTGAGCCGGAGAGCGTGCGCGGTGCCCGTCTCCTCTTCGGTCACGAACGAGCGGGCGAGGCCGCTGAGCGCCGAGAAGAAGAGCACGATCCAGAGGAGCACCGAGTTCACCGTGGGGCGGTCCTCGGGCGCGAGGCTCGTGGGGCCCACGGCGTAGCCCGCGAGCACGAGAACACAGATCGAGAAGAGGAGCAGCGTCGAGAGCGCGACGCGGGTGCGCAGCTCGGTGCGCACGTCCTTGCGGAAGACGGCCCAGCCGGCCTTGAGGAGGCTCTTCAATGGCCTTCTCCGAGGTCGAGCGTCGCGCTCGCGAGGCCCAGATCCCGCGGATCGTTCGACGCGATGATCGCGACGCCGCCGCGGGCCGTCTGCTCCTCGACGATGCTCGCGACGGCGCGGAAGCCCTCGGCGTCGAGGTTGGCCGAGGGCTCGTCGAGAAGGAGGAACGACGGGACCCGCGACGTGGCGAATGCCAGCTTGAGCCGCTGCCTCTGGCCCGTCGAGAGCGTGCGCGTGGGAACGCTCGCGGCGCGGCGCGGCAGCCCGAGGCTCTCGAGGCGCACGCGGGCGGCGGCCTCGTCGAACGCGAAGCCCGAGACCTCGTGGAAGAACGCGAGGTTCTCGAGGCCCGAGAGCTCGCCGTAGAGAGCGAGATCGGGAGCGGCCCATCCGAGGAAGGGACGCACGGCCACGGCGTCGAGCCGCGGGCCGGAGTCCCGCTCGAACATGACCGATCCCAGGCTGGGCCGGATGAGCCCGGCGATCGTCTTGAGGAGCGTCGTCTTGCCGGCTCCGTTCCGTCCGGAGATGCCGAGCGCCTGGCCGCCGGCCACCTCGAACGAGAGCGGACCGAAGATGCGGCGGCCCGAATAGGACCTCGAGAGCTTCTCTGCGATGAGGCGCATGCCCGCCGAGGATAACGACTGCGACAATTCCGCGGGATGAAGCAGGTGCGTGTCGCCCCCGCGAGCGCCGCAGGCGCGGAGCCGAAGCTCCAGCTGCGTGGACGGTTCCTGGGCTTCCTCGTCTTCCTCCTCGTCCTCCTCTGGCGCGCGACGCTCCGCATCCGTCTCGTGGGCGAGGAGAATCGCCGGGCCCTCGACGCCTCGGACACACCCGTGCTCCACGCGCTCTGGCATCAACGCCTCGCGCTCGGCATCCTCCGGCATCCGTGGAGGGGGGCCATCACCATGGCCTCTCTGAGCGAGGACGGCGCCATCATCGCGACGTTCCTGAAGCTCTGGGGGTTCCTCACGGTGCGGGGCTCCTCCTCGCGGGGCGGCGCGACGGCCATCGCCGAGCTCCACGAAGCCATCGTCACCCGCCGCGCCCGCTGGGCCGCCCTCACGACGGACGGCCCCCGCGGGCCCGCCCGCAAGAGCAAGCCGGGAATCGCCTGGCTCGCGACGCAGCTCGACGCCCCGGTGCTCCCCACGGGAACGGCCTCGGCCCGGCCGCGGTTCCTGCGTTCGTGGGACCGCTTTCTGGTGCCCCTGCCGTTCTCGCGCTGCGTCGTCGTTTTCGCGCCGGTCGTCTCGAGGTGCGAGGGGGAAGGCGATCCCGAGTTCCTCGCGCGGATCGACGAGGCCATCGACGCGGCCACGGCCGAGGCCGATCGTCTCGTGGGCGTCGCGAACGCTCCGCGCTTCCGCGAGAAGAAGGAGACTCCTCCCCGATGAGCTCACTCGCTTCCGTTCGCCTCGTCACTCTCGAAGCCGTGCGGGCCGCGCGGGAGCGGATCGCGCCGCACGTTCACGTGACGCCGGTTCTCCACTCGCGAACCCTGGACACGCGCGCCTCCGCCGAGGTCCACCTCAAGGCCGAGATCTTCCAGCGCGCCGGCGCCTTCAAGGCCCGAGGCGCGTTCTCGCGGCTCACGCTCCTCTCCGAGGGTGAACGGGCGCGCGGGGTCGTGGCCTTCTCGTCGGGGAACCACGCGCAGGCCGTCGCCCTCGCCGCGAGGGAGCTCGGCATGCACGCGACCATCGTGATGCCGAAGGACGCGCCCGCCGCCAAGATCGCCGGCACGCGCGGCTATGGAGCGGACGTGGTGCTCTACGAGCGGGGCGTCGAGAGCCGCGAGGCGATCGCGGCCCGGCTCGTGGACGAGACCGGCGCGATCCTGGTGCCGCCGTTCGACGACG
>JAEUQS010000403.1 GCA_016789625.1 Acidobacteriota bacterium
CGCGCCGTGCCGCCACGTGCGACGTGACGCCGTAGACCCCGAGGACCGACAGGAAGAGCGCGAGGAGTCCGAACAGTCCGAAGAGGGTGAGGAGAAAGCGCTCCCGCGCGAGGGAGACGTCGCGCACCTCGGCGAGCGTCCTCACCTGGTGGAGCGGGATCGACGGATCGATCGCCGAGAGCCTGTCCTTAATCGCAGCGGCGATCTCGAAGCCCAGCGGCGTGCGCACCACGAGCGCGAAGCTGCGGGTCATGTCCTGCGCGAGGGGCGCGAAGACCTCGGGCCGGGGCGCGACGCCGAGCGACACGCGCCGCTCCGAGCCGACGACCCCCACGATCGTTCTCCACTGTGAATTCGCATCCGGGTAGCGATCGAACGCGATGCGCCGGCCCACTGCGTCGCCCTGCGGAAAGTACGCGCGTGCCAGCGCCTCGTTCACCAGCGCGACGTTCGGTGCACCCTCGCGATCGGCGGGGCCGAAGTCGCGCCCTTCGAGGACGGGCACGCGCAGGGTCGCGAGATAGCCGGGGGTGATCTCCCGGTGGGAGATCTCGATCCCGAAGTCCTCGCGGCCCCGGCCCTCGACGGCCATGTCGCTCGTCCAGCCCGAGCCCGTGAGCGGCAGCGCGCGGACGATACCGGCGCTCTCGACACCGGGCACGGCGCGCACCTCGGCGAGGAGGCGGTCCGTGAAGGCCGACACGGCGGCCTCGTCGCGGTAGCCGGTGCCCGGGAGGGACAGACGGGCCGTCACGACGTTGGTCGCGTCGAACCCGGGATTCACGCGCGTGAGCCGGTCGAGGCTTCGGACGAGCAGCGCGGCGCCGGCGAGGACGGTGACGGCGAGCGCGACCTCGAGCGCGACGAGGAGGTCGCGCGTGCGGGCCCGCGAGCGCGATTCGCCACGCACCACGCTGCGGAGAACGGCGTCGAGATCGGTGCGGGCGCCTTCGAGCGCGGGCGCGATCCCCGCAAGGAGCACAGTGACCGCCGCGAGAGCGGCCGTGAACAGAAGGACCGAGCCGTCCAGCGAGATCTCGCTGAGGCGGGGGAGGCCCTTGGGAACCTTCGCGAGGAGCGCGGGGATTCCGAATCGTGCGATGAGGAGACCAAATCCTCCGCCCGCGACGGCGAGGAGCGAGCTTTCGAGGAAGGCCTGCCGGATCAGCCGTCCGCGCGACGCGCCGAGGCAGCCGCGCACGGCCATCTCCCGGGTGCGCGCGGCGGACCGCGCGAGATGGAGATGCGCCGCGTTCGCGCAGGCGATCAGGAGGACGAGCGCGACGGCCGCGTGGAGGAGGAGCAGCGGGCGACGGGTGTCGCCGACGAGGTAGTCGTGAAGCGGCCGCGCCCCTGCGCCCATGAGCGTGTTCGTGTCGGGATACTGTTTCTCGAGCCGCGCGGCGATGGCCGACAGTTCCCTGCGCGCTCCCTCCAGGGTGGCGGACGGCGCGAGGCGGCCCACGACGCGGAGGCCGTGCGCGCGGCGGAAACGGGGAAGCGTGCGGCTCGCCCGCTCCCACCCGGCGGGCACCCAGAGGTCGGTGTCTTCGAACACGAAGGTGAAACCCGCGGGCATGACGCCCACGACGGTCACGGGTACGCCGCTGAGGAAGATCTTGCGTCCGAGAACCGACCGGTCTCCCCGGAAGCGCGTGCGCCAGAGGGAATCCGAGAGGATGGCGACCTTCGAGTCGTCGCTCCAGGTTTCCTTCTCCTCGAAAGCGCGCCCGAGCGCGGGAGGGACGCCGAGAACGCCGAAGAGATCTCCGGCCGTGGCCATGATCTTGGCCATCGCCGGAGCTTCCGAGCCTTGCGCGCCCGCGGTGCTTTCGGTTGCAAGGGCGACCTGTCCCACGCCGTCGTAGTAGCCGGCCATGCCCGAGAACGTCTTCGACTGCTCGCGCCAGTCGAGGTAGTTCGCCGCGGACAGCTCCGCTTCCTTCCAGCCCCGCTCGGGATTCGTCTCCGAAAGCAGCATCAGCCGATCGGGCTCGGCGTACGGCAGAGGCTTCAGGAGAACGGCATTCACGACGGTGAAGATCGCGCTGTTGGCGCCGATGCCTAGCGCGAGCGTCGCCACGACGGACGCCGTGAAGCCCGGCGAACGGCGCAGTCCGCGGGCCGCGGTGCGGAGATCGTGCAGGAGAGTCTCGAGCATGCTGGGCCTCCTGGGGTCGCGGGCGGGGCGAGGTTGGGAGCGACGTTCGGCGAGGCCGCCGCGAATCGCGTCGAGGACGAGCGCGGGCCAGAGGAGGAGCGGCCCCAGATGGCCTCTTCGCTCGCGGCTTCGAGCGAGAAGGGCTGCGGCATCGCGCGCCATCGCGTCGCCGTAGGCGTCGCGGAAGCTCTCCGGATAGAAGCGAAGGAGAAGACGGTAGAAGGCGGGGCTCTTCATCGGGCCTCCCGGGGAAGGAGACGCCGCGCCCGCGCGGTCGCCACGGTGTCCTCCAGTCGACGCGCTTCGGCGACGGCGACGGCGCGTCCCCTCGGCGTGAGCCGGAAGATCTGGCGCCGCTCGTCGGTGGCTCGCGCGTCCGACTCCTCCACGAGGCCCTGCTCACGGAGCCGGTGGAGCGCGCGATAGAGAGAGCCCGGCAGGAGCCGGAGCCGGCCGCCGGTGCGTTCCTCCACGTCGAGGAGGATCGCGTAGCCGTGCCGCTCGCCGTCGGCGAGAGAGAGAAGGAGCTCGAGGACTACGGGCGTCAGGGGCAGGAGCGACTCGACCGGAGGCTCGGATCGCGGCACGAACTATTCTCCTTGGGAGAATATACGCGCGGGCTCTCCCGAGGTTTCGCGAGCTCCGGTGCTCTAGCTCTCGGAGAGGCTGCCTTCACCAGGACCCGGATCCGTCGAGCCCGGCAGGTGGTACAGCCGCTTGGGATC
>JAEUQS010000406.1 GCA_016789625.1 Acidobacteriota bacterium
AGCGCCGCGACCCCGGCGGCGCGGCCGCCCGCCGAAGACGGCCCGGCACCGCGAGGCGGGAGCCGGTCGGTGAGGAGCGACGTCCCCCCCGTGAGGCCGTCCACCACGAGGTTGCCCGACACCACGGAGTTCTGGAGCGACAGGTCGCGGGGGATCACCGTGCGCGGGAGGACCGTCGTCGCCACGAGCTTCGCGCCGGAGAGAACGGCCGAGTCCTCCGCCACCGTGCTCTCGCCCGTGAGGACGGCCTTGGGATCCACGCTCGCGCGGTCCGAGACGGCGGCCTTGGCGCTGCGATCGGCGGCGAAGTAGGTCATGACCGAATCGAAGAGAGGCACCGGCTCGTCGAGCCGTATCGGGGTATCGCCCTCGCCGACGGTCCAGGACGGCGAGCCGGGCTCCCTCGGGATCTCCGTGGTCGAGAGCTTTCCCTCGGCGACGCGCCAGAGGCCGAGAAGCCTTCCCCCTTCACCGACCGCCGCGAGGCGCTCCTCGGAGCGGCCGCGCACCGCGGAGAGAAACGAGGCCACCGCGCTGTGCGCGCCCACGTCTCCGCGCACGACGATGGTCTCGCCGTCCAGCCGGGGCTCGAGGCGGGTCAGAACGTCGCGGGGGGACTCGTGCTCCTCGCGGCGTACGTACTCGAGCGCGATGCCCCAGCGAATGCCCTTGCCGAAGCGGGCCTCCACCTCGGCGGCACGGGGCCCGGTGACGACGAGCGCCGCCTTCACGCCGCTCGCGACGAGCGCCGTGAGCATGCGCTCGAGGACGGGCACGGCGCCCAGGGGAAGGAGGGCGGGGACGGTCCTCTCGCCGAGCGGTCCGAGGGCCGAGCCGTCACGGTCGGCGAAGAGCACGATGGTCATGGGGCGGCGATTATTGCGCGAGTCGGGATCGCGTTCGTCACGTCGACCGTGGGCAGGAAGACGAGGAGCCCCGTCTTGCGGCCCGCGCGCGCGGCGACATCGGCCGAAATGTTCACCGCGTTGGCTTCGAGCCAGGAGCGGATCTCCTTCGTCGGAGCGTACGGACCGATCGGCTCGCCCTCCCGATAGGCCCACGCCTTCATGCGCGGCGCCTCGCCCACGAGGAGGTCCGAGGTCGCGACACCGCTCCAGGAACGCCCCGTGCGAAACAGCCGGAACGCGAGCGCCTCCGGCTCGGGCGACCGGAACGCGAACGTCGCGGGAGCGAGCGGAGCGAGCGCGGGAGCGATCTGCTCGGCCAGCTCGCGGGCCCCCGTGCGGTGGAGCCGCAGATCGAGCCGCACGTTGCGCACGGCCTCGAGCCCGCCCGAGAGGAGGAGCGACGTGAGGAACAGCGTCGCGAGCTGCCGGCGCCGCTTCGAGGCCGCATCTCCCGAGAGGAACAGCGCCGCGCCGAGCGCCGTTCCGGCGATGGCCGTGAGGGCCGCGCCGGCGCTCACCGGCGAGCTGCGTCCGCCGAAGATGGGGTCGTCGGGCACCGAGACGAGGAACGCCGCGACGGCGAGGAGGAAGGCGCCGGTGAGGATCGCCGCGAGGCGCTCCATCCGCACGCGGGCCGGGCGCGGCACGAGGAGCGCCGCACCGCCCAGGCCCGCGAGCGCCGCGAGCGCGGGCATCACGGGGATGGACGAGAGCTTGAGCTTCCCCGCCACGACGATCACCACGAGGAGCTCGATCGCGTACACGCCCCAGAGCGCCCCGTGGTGGAGGCGGCGCTCGCCGCTCGTCGCCCCGCCCTCGATCTCGGCCTCGCCGAGCTTGCGGAAGAGAAACGCGATGCCCACGCCCACGAGCGGAAGGAAGATGAACAGCGTCTTGACGAGCGTCTTCAGATCCGCTCCGAACGCCGTGGGCTGGGAGAGGAGCGCCACCTGGGGCTCGCTCGCCCCGAAGGCGCTCGCGAGCGCGAACGCGAACTGCGACGGACGCGCGAGAGCGACGAGCAGGAGATGCGCGCCCCCCACCACCGCGAACACGAGGAGGAGCCGCACGAGGGACGTCTTCGTTCTTCCCAGCGCGAAGAGCCGGGGCCGGGCCGCGAGGGAAGCCAGGAGCGGCAGGAGGAAGAGGCCCACGGCGTAGCCCTTGGCGAGGAAGCCGAGACCGAAGAAGAGCCCGGCGAGGTACGCCTCGCCCGGGAGATCCTCCTCGAAGGCGCGGAGTCCGAAGATGATTCCGGCGAGGCCCAGCGCCACGAGCGTGGGCTCCACGGTCGCCGCGCGGGAGGCCGACACGAGCGGCGGGAAGAGCGCGGCGAAAGCCCCCGCGAGGTGCCCGGCCGGCTGGCCGTAGCCGCGCCGCACGACGCGCTCGAGGAGAAACGCCCCCACGAGCCCGGCGAAAACCGACGGCAGGCGGATCGCCCACTCCTCGGAGCCGAAGACGCGAACCATGACCGAGAGCATCGCGGGGAAGAGCACCGGCGTGCCGGCGGGCTCGCCCAGCGGAGTCGCCGAGAGCGCCACGAGCTGGTCGAAGCCGCCTTCCACCAGGTTCCGGGCGCCCACGGCCCAGCGACCCTCCTCGAAACCGAAGAGGTCGGGCACCGCCAGCTGAACAACGCGCAAGACGAGGCCCGCGAGGAGGGCCACCGCGAAGAGCAGGCGGCCCGCGGCCTCGCCGCCCTCGTGGGTTCTCTCCTCCACGGCGCGCGAGTATACGGACGCTCCGGCGTAAGCTCGCCCGATGCCGCGCCTGGCCGTCACCATCATCGCGCGCGACGAGGAGGACCGGCTTCCGGCCGTGCTCGCCTCCGTGCGCTTCGCCGACGAGATCGTCGTCGTGGTGGACGCCGCCACGAAGGACCGCACCGAGGAGGTCGCCCGGGCGGCCGGCGCGCGCACGCTCGTGAGGGTCTTCGACGGCTTCGGGCCGCAGAAGAACGCCGCGGCCGACCTCACCACCGCGCCGTGGATCCTCTCGCTCGACGCCGACGAGGCGGTCTCCCCCGCGCTCGCCAAGGAGATCGAGAGCCTGTTCACGCGGCTCTCCGACATGCCCGCGCGCGGCGAGACGGTGGGCTACCGCATCCCGATACGGCTCCACTTCCTGGGACGCACGCTGCGGTTCGGGCGCGACACGGTGGTGAAGCCCGTGCGCCTCTACCACCGTTCGTTCGCGCGGTTCACGAACGCGCCGATCCACGAGCGGGTCGTGCCCGACGGGCCCGTGGAGGTGCTGCACGGCTCGGTGCTCCACCGCTCGTACCGCGACCTCGCCCACTACCTCGAGAAGCTGGACCTCTACACGACGCTCGCGGCCGAGGCCCGCTTCGAGGCCCGCCGCCGGGCCACGCGGCTGCTTCCGCTCCGCGTGGGCTGGGAGCTCTTCGACCGCGCCGTGCTGCGCCTCGGAATCCTGGACGGCCGCGAGGGGCTCACCTGGGCCATGCTCTCGACGGGCAACACGCTCCTCAAGAACCTCAAGCTCCGGGAGCTGTGGAGGAAGGCCGGAGCCCGCTCGTGATCGCGGAGGCCCTCTCGG
>JAEUQS010000464.1 GCA_016789625.1 Acidobacteriota bacterium
TGATGGCCGGAAACTCCCCCGAAGCCGGAGACCGCTTCGGCGCGGGCTTGCGCCTCACGATGACGATCGTCTGGTCGTCTTCGGCCGTCCGGCCGGACGTGTAGGCCCGAACTCCCGAGAGAACGAGCTCGGCGATCTCCCGCGCGGGCCGCTTCCGGAACTCGGCCACCAGCTTTCTGAGCCGCGCGATGCCGAACTCCCGCCCCCGGCCGTCGTGCGCCTCGATGATGCCGTCCGAGTACATGACGAGGATGTCGCCGGGCTCCATCTTCGCGGCGCGCCGCGCGTAGGTGGCATCGGGCGAAGGCCCGAGCACCATGCCCGACGACGGCAGCTCCTGGAACGCGCCCGCGGACCCGAGGAGGAACGGCGAGGGGTGCCCGGCGTTGACGTACACGATCTCGCCGTTCGTCTCGAACTCCGCGTAGAAGAGCGAGACGAACTTCGTCGTGAGGCGCGACTTGTTCAGGATGCGGTTGAGTCGCTCGATGGTGCGAGCGATCTTGAAATCGCGCCCGATGCCCATGCGCAGCCCGACGTACACGTCGCGCACGAGGAGCGCCGCGAGGAGGCCGTGGCCCGAGGCGTCGGCCACCGCGCAACCGAACGTCCCTTCGCCGAGCGGGATGTAGTCGAAGAAGTCCCCGCCCACGTCTTCCGCGGGCGCGGAGATGCCCCAGAACTCGTAGTCGCCGATGTCCTGCATCGTGCGGGGCAGGATCGACTGCTGGATGCGCCGCGCTTCGTTGAGGAGGCCCTCCAGCTTCTCGGTGCGGACCTTGGAATCCACGACGGTGCGGATGATCCCGAGCGCCATGAGCAGGTCCTCGGCCTTGACGCGCGGGTTCACGTCGAAGGAGATGAGGTACTTGCCCTCTCCGAACGAGATCGCGGCGAAGCGGTTTACGCCGAGCTTGCGCTCGAGGTCCTGGTCCACCGAGGGGTCCTGGATGTCCGTGAGGACGAGGCCGTCCTCCTCGGCGCGCTGGAGCGGCGCGTAGGTGGCCGCGACCGTCATGCCGGAAGGCGCCTTCTTGGAGCGCCCGAAGCCGCGCTCGAGCACGTACTGCCCGTCGCGGTTCACCCACAGCCGGCCGCCCGAGATCCCCAGCTCCCGCTGGAAATTCGTGACGACGGCCTCGCCGACGCTCACGATGGTGGAGGCGATGTCGTCGGTGGCATCGATGGCGCCGAGGGTCTTCTCGACGTTCTTGAGCAGCGCGCGGTAGTCCATGGAGCCTCGCGGTCCGTCAGCCGAACCGCGCGAGCTCGTTCACGAACCGATCCTGCCAGGCGTGGCCGCGCCCTTCGGGGCAGCCTCCGTTGATGAGGATCACGAAGGCGTACTTCTGTCCGCTCTTCGCCGTCACGTAGCCCGTGAGCGTCACGACGCCCGCGATGTTGCCAGTCTTCCCGTACACCTTGCCGCGTACGAGCTCGGAGAGGAAGCGATGGCGGAGCGTTCCCGCCATGTCGCCCGAGATGGCGAGCGTGGGCTCGAACGTCGCGAACTTGTCCCACCGCGTCGCGAGGACGTTCAGGAAATCCAGGTAGGCGTTCGCGGTCGCGCGGTTGTTGCGCGAGCGGCCCGAGCCGTCGGCCAGCTCGTAGCGTGAAGCGTCGAGCCCGAGCGACGTGAGGAACGACGCGACCTCGCGGCGGCCGTTCTCCCAGGTGCCCTTCCCTTCCTTCTCGGCTCCGAGGGTCTTGAGGATCTGCTCGGAGTAGAACGACTGGGAGCGCTTGTTCGCAACGGAAAGCACGGGAACGATGGGCGTTTCGTGCGAGTGGAGGAGGACGCGGGCAGCGGCTTCGTCGGGCCGCGCCGGCTGGGTCGTCACGGTAGGAGCCGAGAGCACCTCGATCCCGGCCTCGTTCAGAACCTGCGTGAGGGCGGCACCCATGTAGAGAGGCGGATTCGGGACGGTGATGTCCCCGAACCAGGTCCGGTTGCGCCCGACGAGCCCCGCGGCCACGATGGTGCTGCTGCCGGCCTGACGCCGCACCCCGACGCTCGCGCCCAGCCCGGAGATCGTGGTCACGCGGCCCGCGAGGGAGAGAGCATGGGGCCCCGCGGGATGAAAGCCGAGATAGGCCGGCGCGCCGGGACGCGAGTTGCCCGTGGCTCTCACGAGCACGACGTTGTCGTTGTACGAGAGGGCCGAGACGGGGGCCTGCCACCAGTACTGGGCCTGTTCGTCGGGCCAGTCCGGGTGCGTGCGCTGATCGTCGAAGAACGACGCGTCGAGGAGGAGCCCGCCCGTGATGCGCCGAATGCCGCGCGCGTAGAGAGAGTCGGCGACGGGCCGGAAGACGGCCAAGGGATCGTTGCCGTAGAGGCGTCCCGAGAGGGCCGGATCTCCGCCCCCGACGACCACGAGGCGCCCGTTGAGCGTGCCGTTCGCGTCGATCTCGCCTTCCCGGAAGAAGCGCGTCTTAAACCGGTAGTCGGTTCCGAGCCGGTCGAGGGCCGCCGCCGTCGTGAAGACCTTGGTGGTGGAGGCCAGGATGAGGGGCCGGTCCCCGTTGTAGGAGAGCACGGGCTCCGGGCTTCCGACGCGCGTCACGGCGACGGCGTATTCGGTGCGTGGAAGGATCGGGGGCTTTCGCACGACGGCCATGAGGCGCTCGAGGAGCGGAACGTTCGTCGTGGCCGCAGACGCGGTCGAGGGCTGCGCGGCGACCGCCCGTGCCGCGGTCGACTTGGCGGAGCGCGCCTTGCGCCGCTTCGTATTCGCTGCGAAGAGGGGGTCGGAAGGGAGGGCGAGCAGCAGGAGGATCCCGGCGGCGGAGATACGCCGGCAGCGAGAAGAGAAATTCTTCACCACGGCGCATTGTAAGCGGCCGTAGGCAGGGCGAACCTACAATTCAGATCCGTGGCGGTGCGTGTCGACCTCGTGAAGAGGACCGTGTCCATCTCCCCCGCCGCTCTGCTCGGCGGGTCGTTTCGCCGTATCGGTCTCGATCGGGCGGGCGGGAACGAGCGCGTGTTCCTGGGCCAGGCGATTCACCGCAGAGTGCTCGGCGACTTCGCCCAGACGCTCCCGGGCTACCGCAGCGAGGAGCGCGTCGTCTTCTCGTTCCCCGTCGACGACTTCACGGTGACCTTCGAAGGCCGGCTCGACGGCCGCTTCGAGGACGCGCGCTCCCGCGTGATCGTCGACGAGGTGAAATCGCTGCACTTCGCCGAGGATCTCCCGAAGCTGGCGGGCTCTCCCCGTCTTTCGCGCTACGAGCTCCAGCTGCGCTGGTACCTCTACGGCATCCACGTGTCGGAAGGACGCGACGTGGAAGGCCGGCTCGTCTTCGCCGACATCGAGACGGGCGCGCTGCGAACCCAGGCCGTCTCGTTCGATCCGGGCGCGGTGCTGGCCGATCTCGTCCAGCGCGTGCGGGCGTTCCTCGATGTTCACTTCGAGTACCAGGCGCTCGCCGAAGCGAAGGCTGCCGAGGCCGACTATCTCGAGTTCCCGTTTCCCGCGTACCGGCCCGGACAGCGCGAGATGTCGGCCGCGGTCTCGCGGGCCGCGGAAGACGGTGAGCACCTTCTGGTGGAAGCCCCCACGGGAATCGGCAAGACGGCCGCGGCGCTTCTGCCGCTCCTCCAGGCCGCGCTCAAGCAGGGCAAGCGCCTCTACATCCTGACGGCGAAGACCACGCAGCAGGAGAACTACCGTCGCGCGCTGGCGGCACTTTCGAGCCAGGCCTTCCGCTCGCTGCGCCTCCGCGCGAAGCAGCGGATGTGCGCGAACGACGTCGTGCTCTGCCACGAGGACCACTGCCGGTTCGCGAAGGATTACGGCGGAAAGATGGAGGCCTCGGGTCTTCTCGATCGCCTGCTCCTCGCCAAGAGCTACCTGGATCCCACGGAGATCTTCGAGGAGGCGCGCCGCGAGGAGGTCTGTCCGTTCGAGGTCTCGCTCGAGCTGGCCGAGCGCGTCGACGTGATCATCGGCGACTACAACTACGTCTTCGATCCCATCGTGTCGCTCTCGGGCGCTCGGGATCCCGAGTCGCTCTCGGACTCGTTCCTCCTCGTCGACGAAGCGCACAACCTCGTGGATCGCGGCCGCGGCTACTACTCGCCGGAGCTCTCGGAGGAAGGCCTCGCGGCGCTCGATCGCGAGCTGGGCATCTCGGCGGCCCGTGCCGTTCCGGATGCCGCGAAGGCTCTGCTCCGCCTTCGCGAGCTCGTCGTCACCGCGGCCTCCGCGGCGCTCGAGCCGGGCGAGAGCGCGGGCCTCGTGGACCTCCGGCCGGCCGACCTCGACGATCTGCGCCTCGACCTCGAGTCGATTCTCATCCGCCATCTGGCCGACATGCGGCAGGGCGGTGACCGCGTTCCCGACGATCCGATCCTGGAGCTGGACTTCACGTTCGCGAGGTTCCACGACGTGCTCGCCCTCGCAGTGCCCGACGGGCGCTGCCTGGACGCCTTCGACGTGCTGGCCACGCGGACCGAGCGCGGCCTGCGCCTCGCGATCCTCTGCAAGGATCCCTCGGGACTCCTGGGCCCGATCCTCAACGCGGCGTCGGCCACCGTCGCGATGTCGGCCACGCTCACGCCTCCCGAGTTCTATCGGGACCTCCTGGGGCTCGAGGTCGCGAGGACGAGCCTTCTCCGGCTCCCCTCGCCGTTTCCCAGGGAGAACCGGCGCATCGTGATCGCCCACGAGGTCGACACGACCTACTCGGCCCGGGCCGCGGGCACGCCGGGCATGGCCAGGCTCGTGGCCGATCTCGCCAACGCCTGCCCGGGAAATGTCCTGGCGCTGTTTCCGAGCTACCGCTTCCTGGACGACGTGCGGGCACAGCTTCCGGGCTTCGCCACCCGCCGGGTGCTGCGTCCGACGGACCGCTCCAGCGAGCTCGAGCGGGACTCCGTGCTCGAAGCCCTGTCCGACGGCGGCCCGCCGGTCCTGCTTCTCGCGGTCTCCGGAGGCGCTTTCGCCGAGGGCGTGGACTACGCGGGCGAGATGCTCCATGCGGTGGTCGTCGTGTCTCCGGCGCTGCCGGCCGTGCGCTTCGAGCAGGAGCGCATGAAGGAGTACTTCCAGGACCGCTTCGAGAAGGGCTTCGAGTACGCCTACGTGATTCCGGGCATGACGCGGGTGGTGCAGAGCGCCGGGCGCGTGATCCGCTCCGAGACCGACGTCGGGGTCATCGTGCTCGCCTGCAAGCGCTTTCTGAAATCGCCCTACCGAAGGTACCTGCCCGCGGACTGGTTCGACGAGCGGCCGGAAGAGCTCGCCGAGCGGGACATCGGCTCGGTCTCTCGCGCGTTCTTCGATCGGGTCGCGCGGCGCGAGCTTCCCGTGGGACCGCTCGTGCCGTTGCTGCCAGAATCCCGTTCATGAGCGGACCTCCCAAGACTCCCCTTCTCACGGTGGACGGCCTGTTGCGCGATGCCGAAGGGCGCGTGCTCCTCATTCGCCGCGGGCATCCCCCGTTTCAGGGCTCGTGGGCGCTGCCCGGCGGCTTCGTGGACATCGGCGAGGATCCGCGCGACGCGTGTGTCCGCGAGCTCAAGGAAGAGACGGGGCTCGACGTCGAGGTGGTGGAG
>JAEUQS010000489.1 GCA_016789625.1 Acidobacteriota bacterium
CGACGATCGCCGGGACCCTCAGCTTCGACGCGATGAGGCCGAAGACGAGGGCCAGGCCGAAGCCGGCCGCGAGTGTCGTGATCAGGCTGATGTTGTGCATCCGGTTCCTTCGGCGTCGCGCGAACTCCCTGCAACGTTTTCCCGACGGCAATGCTTCCCGTGCGGGTCGGTTTCAGGCCGCGCGGGGCGACGGACCGTGCCCGTAGCGCTGCGTGGCGTAGCCCGTTAGCAGACCGACGATCGCGCCCGGCAGCATGATCTCGAAGTAGAACTTGCCCATCGAGGCCGCCACGAGGTACGCGAAGAACCCCGCGACGATCACCCCGAACACCAGGGTCAGCGCCATGTTGTTCGTCCGGCGCGCGAAGAGCCCGATGAGGAGTCCGGCGACCAGCCCCTTGAATGTCGAGCCCGCGATGATCTGCAGGATCTCGGGTCGCACCTCCGGTGTGAACCACGACGTCATCCCGTCGAGAACCCCGAGCGCGCCTCCGACGAGAAACCCCAGAAGAACCTTGCTCATGCCTGCCTCCTTGCCTTCCATTGACCGTGAGGGCCGGATTCTTTTCCGGGAGCGATCAATTTTTCCGGATGAAAAGAACGAGCGCGCGGGTGACGAGATACGCGAGGAGCAGCAGCAGGGCCACGCGATGCCGTACCGCCAGCCGCGCGAGCCGCTCCACGGGGCCTTCACGGTACGCGCTCACGGGCTCGCCCTCGAGGTGCCGGGCCACGTCGCCGGCCAGCGCCGCGGCGTTTTCGTAGCGGGTCTCGGGCTCCTGCGCCGTGGCCTTGGCGACGATGGCCGCGAGGCGCCGGTCCAGGCCGGGCTCGCCCGGTCGCGGCTCGGCGAGCACCGAGAGCAGGCGGCCGAGCGCGAAGACGTCTGACCGCGCGTCGACCCTGGAGATTTCCCCGCGCTCCTGCTCGGGCGCCATCCAGCCCGGCGTGCCGACGACGGTGCCGTCCTTCGTGCCGGAGCCGCTCACGGGAAACGCTCTGCTTCCGGAATCACCGCGAACTGCCGCGACACCCCAGTCCACGACGAGAACCTCGCCGAACGCGCCGAGCATCACGTTCTCGGGCTTGAGGTCCCGGTGCACCACGCCCCGCGCGTGCGCGAACGCCACGGCCTCCGCGGCACGGAGGAAGACGCGGAGCCGCTCGGCCGGGCCGCCGAGCATCGGCAGTGCGGCCGAGAGCGGCGCGCCGTCGACGAACTTGAGCGCCGCGAAGACGCGTCCGTCGGGCAGGGTCCCGGCGTCGTGCACGGGCACGATGCCCGGGTGCTCGAGGCCGGCCACGATCCGTGCTTCGCGGAGAAGCCGCGCCGCGCCGCCCTCGTCCTCGACCGCGAGGACCTTCAGCGCCACGCGGCGCGAGAGCACCGTGTCTTCGGCTTCCCAGACCGTTCCCATGCCGCCCTCGCCGGCCTTCCGCAGAATGCGATATCGCGTTCCGGAGGTGTCCGGTGTGCCGAGCGAGGTCTGCAGACGATCCAGCGCGGCGTCCGAGAGCATCAGAGCGTCAGCTCTTCCCGCCGCCGAAGAGCGCGCGGGCCTCACCGCTCAACGCGTCGCCGCGGGGCGTCTCCTGCGCGAGCAGCGCGAGCACGGCCCGGCGGAAGTCGCGGCGCGCGGCCGAAAGGTGGTTCGTCACGTCCGTCACCTTCAGGGAGAAGCGCTCGGCGAGCTGGGCGTAGGTGGGGCGCGGATCCTCGTCGGCCAGGTCCGCGGCGGAGAACAGCGCGAAACGTGCTCCGCGGCCCGAACGCGTGTAGTCCTCTTCGAGCCTCGCGACGGCGCGGGTGAAGAGCCAGCGCCGCCATTCCCGTTCGTAGATCTCCTCGGGCGAGGCGGTGCGCGGGGCGAGCCGCGCGATCTCGGCCTCCGTTTCCGCGGCGTCGATCGAAAGGGTGCGCACGCCGCCGCCGCGCTTCTCACGGCCCGCGGCCCGGGCCGTGTTCGCGGCGAGGCCGTCGAGGAGCACGCGCAGGTACGTGCGAAGGCGAGCGCGAGCGGGATCCCAACGCGCCAGCCAGCCCTTTTCCACGAGGCTCGCGAAGAGGTCCTGCACGGCGTCTTCGGCCGCCTCCTCGGACAGGCGGCGACCGAGGCGGGCGTACGTGTAGAGCGGCTTCCAGTACGCGCGGGCGAGAGCGTCCATTGCCGCGCCACGCTCCTCGGGTCCGCCTTCGGTGGCGAGCGCCACCAGCGTCCTGCGGGTCGAGGGAAACCTACCGGACAACGTCTACGGGGTTCCCTTCATATCGGCAGGATCGTACGCCACGCGACCCGAATACGCGGGTGTTTACGAGGGCCTGGTCGTGAGGTTGTCGTGGATGAAGGGGAGACGGTAAGATCGCTCGACTGGTCTCCAGGAAACGGCTGTCGACGGCCCTCCCTTCCGGGCGGGCGATCTTCCCATCGGAAGGAGATGACTCGTGAATCTGAAGGTTGGCTACATCCCGTTCGCCGGGGACGACGCTCTGGAGAAGATGGCCTGCACCGTGATGATCGGGCACAACTCGGTGCACAAGCTCGACCGGTTCTCGCCCAACTACTACACCAAGGGCGACTCCCTCAAGCACCTCTACACCTTCCAGCAGCTCTACATCTTCGCCCACGGCGCAGAAGGCTCGCCGAGCATGTCCAGCTGCACGCACGAGACGCTCTTCGTCAACGACCTGGCCACGCAGCTGAAGGACGCGAAGCTGACCCTGGCGATCGCCAAGGTCAAACTGTGGATCTGCAGCGGGGGCGCAGGCGGTGCCCTGTCCACCGCCAAGCAGCTCAAGGACGCGATGGTCGCCGCCGGCTTCACCAAGGTCAAGGTCTATGGGTACACCAAGACCCTGGACTCCGGAATCGTCGATGGCCACAAGTGGGGCTCCGACTACGACTTCGACACCGGGGTCGACAGCAACATCCAGTACGCCAAGAACATCCGCGTCAGTTTCTGACGCCCTCGACTGTACCGGCTGATCACCGCTCGCTGGCGAAGCGCTCGACGTCCTTGCGCGATCCGAACACGACGAGGACGTCGCCGCGCTCGAGCACGAAGTCGTTTCCCACGAGGCCCATCACGCGCTCGGCGGACGCGCCGCCCAGGAACGCCAGCGGGCCGCGGCGGGCGACGGGCCGCCGGACGGTGACGAGGCGCAGGCCCTGCTCCTCCAGCTTCAGTGAGCCCACAGCCGAGCGGACGTCCCTGTCGTGCGCGTTGACCTCGGCGATCGTGTAGTCGTCCAGGAGCACCAGCGCGTCCAGCGGACCCTCGGCCGTGAGCGTGCGGGCCACGCGCTCGGCCGTCTCGGAGACCGGCAGAATGACCTCCGAGACGCCCAGCTTGTTCAGGATCTGCTCGTGCCGGTGCGTCGTGGCCCGCACCAGGAGCCGCTTCACCCCCAGCGCCGAGAGGTGCATCACCGTGAGAACCGTTGCTTCGAAGTTCTCGCCGAAGCTCACCACGACGGCGTCGAGCTCCTCGAGACCCTGCGCCGCCAGAGCGCGCTCGTGCGTCGCGTCGAGCTGGAGCGTGTCGGTCACGCGGCCCTTCATGTCCTCGAGCGTGGCCGAATCGCCGTCGATCGCGAGCACCTCCACGCCCTGCCGGAAGAGCTCCGTCGCGAGCTGGCCCCCGAAGTTGCCGAGACCGATCACCGCGATGCGTCGCGCCATGAGTCACCTCACGCGACGAGGATGTCCTCGTCGACGTAGTCGTATCCGAAACGGGGGCCGGGAGGCCGGGTGAGCGCCACGAGCGTGCCCAGGAGACCCACGCGGCCCACGAGCATGAGGAGCGTGACGACGAGCTTGCCGGGATCCGTGAGGCCTGGCGTCACGCCCATCGAGAGACCCACAGTGGAGAGCGCCGAGACGGTCTCGAAGAGGAGCGGCAGAGCTTCGTGCCGCTCGCTGAGGAGCAGCGAAAAGAACCCGAGCCCCAGGGCGACGATCGAGAGCAGGACCGTGCCAAAGGCCTTCACCACACAGTTGGGCGCCACCTCGCGCCGGAAGACCTCGACCTTCGTCATCCCGTGCACCGTCGCGCGCACCGAAAGAAGCGCGATGGCGAGCGTCGTGGTCTTGATGCCGCCGGCCGTGGACGCGGGGGAGCCGCCGATCCACATCAGGAAGATCGAGACGAGGACACCGGGTCTCGAGAGCTCCGCCATGTCCACGGTGTTGAAGCCGGCGGTGCGGCAGGAGACCGAGTGGAACGCCGCGGCCAGCACCTGCTGCGCCCCGGAGAGGGGTCCCAGGGCCGCGTCCCGCTCCAGAAGGTAGACGAGGGAGCCTCCGCCCACCGTGAGCACCAGGGAGGTCGCGAGCACGAGGCGTACGTGGAGGGGCAGCCGTCTTCGCGGCTGGCCGGGACGGACCCGCGCCGCGGCGAAGCCGGCCAGACCCGAGAGCACCGGGAAGCCGAGGCCGCCGATCGTGATCAGAGCCATCACCACGAGCTGGTATCCGGTGTTCGCGGCGAACGGCTCGGCCGCGAGGTTCGAGGAGTGGAGCGCGAAGCCCGCGTTACAGAACGACGACACGGCATGAAAAACCGACTCGAAGATTCGCGAGGTCTCGCGCATCTCCGCGGGGAACTCGCGGAACCGGTACAGCAGCATCGCGCCCGCGCCCTCGAGCGCGAACGTCGCGAGCCCGATCGTGGCCACCACGCGCCGCAACCTCCCGAAGCTCTCCTCGCCCACGAGCTCCTGAAGAGCCGCGTCGTGCCGGAGAGAGCGGCCACCGCCGAGGAAGAGCCCCAGGAACGTGGTGAGCGTCATGATGCCGAGGCCCCCCGCCTGGATCAGCACGAGGAGGATGACCTTGCCGAGCGGCGTGAACGCGGTCGCGGGGTCCACGACGGCGAGGCCGGTGACGCACGCGGCGCTGGCGGCCATGAAGAGCGCGTCCACGGCCGAGAGCGGTGAGGTCGTCGCCCGCGGAAGGAGCAGGAGACCCGCGCCCGAGATCACGAGGATGACGAAGCTCGCGAGCACCAGCAGGCTCGGCGGGAGGCGGCTCGAGAGCAGCCTGCGGCTGGACCGCAAAATGCCCGGCAGGAACACCAGGAGCGGCAGGCCCTGAGTCAATACGGTGCGCAGGGAGCCCAGCTCGCTCGCGCCCGGCAGGGATCCGGGAAGTGTCTGGAGAAGGAAGACGACCAGCACCAGCGCGGCGTCGGGCGCATGCGCGCGTAGGAAGTATCTCCGGTGGGCGGAGAGCGCCGCACGAGCCAGGGTGATCGCGACGAAGGCCACGAGGAGGCCGCGGGTCGTCCCGGCGAGACGCTCCCGGTCGTCCGTTGTGAGCGGGAAGCCCGCTCCCGCGATAAAGGCCGCGAACGCCACGAACGCGAGAACCGCCGGGAGGAGCGACAGGAACCCACGCAGAAACGACGCGCGCGGGGAGGCGTCCCCCCCTGCGGGGCGCCGGGCCGGAAGCTCGCGGTAGCGAATCATCGCGCTGCGAGGCTCCCGCTCGTCACCGGGTCAGCGTAGCAGCCGATCGGTCGAGGATCTATCGTCCGCCGCATGGAGACGAACCCGCAGACGATCCGCAGGCCTGAAGAGGACGGCGCCTACCTCCTGTTCATGCTCGCGCTGAGCCTCATCTCCCTGGGCACCCTGGCTCTCACCACCGTGGCCCGCCTGGACGAGCCGACGATGAGCCTTCTCGTCAAGGCAGACACGCTGGTCTGCTTGTTCTTCTTCGTGGACTTCCTGCGGAGCTTCTACAAGGCCGAGAACCGGCTGACGTACTTCGTGACGTGGGGCTGGCTGGATCTCATCTCGAGCATCCCCATGGTCGATGCGCTGAGAGCCGGCCGGCTGGCCCGGGTGCTGCGCATCCTGCGCGTGTTCCGGGGCCTCAGGGCCACGAAGATCATCTCGACGTTCATCCTCGAGAGGCGCACGCGCGGCGCGGTGCTCGCGGCCACCCTGATCGCCGGGCTCCTCGTGTTCGTGTCGAGCATCGCGATCCTGCAGGTGGAAACCCTCCCCGAGAGCAACATCAAGACGCCCGAGGACGCCCTGTGGTGGTCCTTCGTGACGATCACGACCGTGGGCTACGGCGACAAATTCCCCTCTTCGACGGAAGGGCGCCTCATCGCGAGCGGACTGATGCTCGCGGGCGTCGGCCTCTTCGGAGCGCTGTCCGGCTTCATCGCCGCGTGGTTCCTGCGTCCGGAGCAGCAGCACCAGGAGAGCGAGATCGAGGAGCTCATCGTCGAGATCCGCGCGCTGAGGACCGAGGTCGCGGCTCTCCGCGAGGGGTCTCCTTCGCGGGAAGCCGAGCGGCCCGGCGCGGGCTGAGCCTCAGCCGGGCTGAAGGGCCCCCGCGGGAAGCAGCAGCGGAGCGCCCGGTCCCACGGGCAGGCCGAGGAGATACCAGCCGACCAGGAAGATGGTCCACACGATGAAGAAGACGACCGAGTAGGGGAGCATCAGCGACAGCAGGGTCCCCATGCCGGCGTCCTTCGCGTACCGCTGCACGAACGCGATGATGAGAGCGAAGTACGTCATCATCGGCGAGATGATGTTCGTGACGCTGTCGCCCACGCGGTAGGCGGCCTGGGTCAGCTCGGGCGAGTAGCCGAGCAGCATGAACATCGGCACGAACGCGGGCGCCATGACCGCCCACTTCGCGCTCGCGCTGCCCATGAAGAGGTTGAGGAGCGCCGAGAGCGCCACGAGGCCGATGAGGAGCGGCACGCCGCCGAGCCCGAGCGCCTTCAGCGCGGCCGCGCCCTTCACCGCCACGATGAGCCCGAGGTTCGTCCACTTGAAGAACGCCACGAACTGCGCCGCGAAGAACACGAGGACGAGGTAGCCGGCCATCGTCTTCATGGCCTCGTCCATGCCCTTCACCACGTCCCGTTCGCTCTTGAACCGGCCGGAGCCGAAGCCGTACGCGAGCCCGAGGACCAGCCCCCCGAGGAAGATGAAGGCCACGATTCCCGAGAGGAACGGCGAAGTGAGCACGCTGCCGGTCTTGGCGTCCCTCAGAAAACCTGAGGACGGGATCAGCCCGGCGAGGATCACGAGCGTGAGCCCGACGGCAGCGAGGAGGGCGAACCTCAGGCCGCGGCGCTCCTCGAGCTTGAGGGTCTCGAGCGGCTTGATTGCCTCGGCCGACTCGTACGCGCCCAGCCGCGGGACGATGAAGCGCTGGGTCACGAGGGTTCCCGTGATCGTGATGACGAAGGTCGAAGCCGCGAGGAAGTAGTAGTTGCAGGCCGGGCTCACCACGTACGAAGGAACGAGGATGCGGGCGGCTTCCTGGGTGAGGCCGGCGAGCAGCGGATCCACCGTGCCGAGGAGCAGGTTCGCGCTGTAGCCGCCCGAGACCCCGGCGAACGCCGCCGCGAGGCCCGCCAGCGGATGCCGGCCCGCCGCGCGGAAGAGCAGCGCGGCAAGAGGAACGAGGAGCACGTAGCCCACCTCGCCCGCCGTGTTCGACATGACCCCGGCGAAGACGATCACGGGCGTGAGGAGGGCCTTCGGGGCGCTCAGCACGAGGCGCCGGAGAGCGGTTTCGAGAAGGCCGCTCGCCTCCGCGACGCCGATGCCGAGCATCGCGACGAGCACCGTGCCGAGCGGCGCGAACGACGTGAAGTTCTCCACGAG
>JAEUQS010000490.1 GCA_016789625.1 Acidobacteriota bacterium
CGTTCGCTCGGTCCACGAGCTTCTACATCATGTCGGGCGGCAACCTGGCCGGCGCTTCCCAGATGCCGCCGCCGGGCTTCTTCTTCGCGGACGACGAGGGGGACGCGGACTCCTGACACGAACGTCGGAGGCAACCCGGAATCCGACAATCTTGTAGGATGCCCCCGTGGACTCCCCGGCGAACCCTCTTCTCACGCTCCTCCTCGACGCCGGCCGCACGCTGGCCCAGGGCCGCGACGCCCGCGACACGCACGGCGCCGCCGCCCGCGTGCTCGCTCTTCTGGAGGAGGAGCTGGACACCGTGTCGGGCCTCGTGGCGCTCCGGTCCGAGGACGGTGCCTTCGCGGTGGAGGCCGCCACGGGCCTCACGGGCGGCTTCCGGAAGCTCCGCTACGCCCGCGGCGAGGGCATCACGGGCCGCGTGGGCCAGACGGGAAAGCCCATCGTCGTGCCGCAGGCCTCGAAGGAGCCCCTCTTCCTCGACCGCACGGGGATCCTCAAGGCCGCCGTGAAGAAGCGGCGCGACCTTTCGTTCGTCTGCGTCCCGATCCCGGGCCCCGATGGACCGGAAGGCGCGCTCGCGGTGGCCCTCTTCTACGAGCCCACGCGGGACCTGGGCCCCATCGCTCTGGCGCTCGAGGTCCTGGGCTCCCTGCTCTCCCCCAGGATCCGGGCCCGCCGCGCGCACGAGGAAGAGAAGTCCCGCCTCGTCTCCGAGAACCAGAAGCTCCGGAGCGTCATCGCGACGCGCGGGGAGCTCTCGAACCTCGTAGGCAACAGCCGACCCATGCGCGAGGTCTATGAGCTCGTCGCCCAGGCCGCCCCCACCGGGACGACGGTGCTCCTCCGCGGCGAGTCGGGCACGGGCAAGGAGCTCCTCGCCAACGCCATCCACTTCTCGTCGCCCCGCGCCGGGAAGCCCTTCATCAAGGTGAGCTGCGGCGCGCTGCCCGAGACGCTCATCGAGAGCGAGCTCTTCGGACACGAGGCCGGCGCCTTCACCGACGCGAGGGGCCGGAAGCCCGGCCGCTTCGAGCTCGCGCACGGCGGCACGCTGTTTCTCGACGAGGTGGGCGAGCTCTCCCTGGCCACCCAGGTCAAGCTGCTCCGGGTGCTGCAGGAGCGCACGTTCGAGCGCGTCGGCGGCACCGCTCCCGTGAAGATCGACGTGCGGCTCATCGCCGCGACGAACAAGGACCTCGAGTCGGCCGTCGCGGGAGGCGGCTTCCGGGAGGATCTCTACTACCGGCTCAACGTCTTCGGCATCTTCGTGCCGCCGCTCCGCGAGCGGAAGCCCGACATCCTCCTCCTCGCCGACCACTTCGTGGAGAAGTACGCGGCCCAGCACGGGCGCGACGTGAGGCGCATCTCCACGGCCGCGATCGACGTCCTCATGAGCTACCACTTCCCCGGAAACGTGCGGGAGCTCGAGAACTGCATCGAGCGGGCCGTGCTCGTCTGCGACGCGGGGGTGCTCCATCCGCACCACCTGCCGCCCACGCTCCAGACGGCCGAGACCTCGGGCACCCTGCCCCGGCAGTCGCTCGAGAGCGCCGTCGCGGGGCTCGAGAAGGACCTCATCCTCGACGCGCTGAAGATCGCGCGGGGCAACCGCACGAAAGCCGCGCGTCTCCTCCACACCACCGAGCGGATCCTGGCCTACAAGGCCCGCAAGTACGGGGTGCCCACGGGCCGCGTCCGGTGAACCCGACATTCCTGGGGGATCCGGAAG
>JAEUQS010000019.1 GCA_016789625.1 Acidobacteriota bacterium
CTCTGATCGGCAAGCTCGACGCCGCCACGACGCTCCAAAACCTCGTCGCGTCACTCGAATGGCTCGCGAAGCACCCGAAGGGGAACGGCAAGGTCGGGGCCGTGGGCTTCTGCTGGGGGGGCGGCATGGTGGGACAGCTCGCGGTGAAAGAGCCCCGGCTCGCCGCGGGCGTCGTGTACTACGGCCGTCAGCCCGATGCGGCGGGCGTGCCCTCGATCAAGGCCCCGCTGCTCCTCCACTACGCAGGCCTCGATACGCGCATCAACGAGGGGATCCCGGCGTTCGAAGCCGCCCTGAAGGCCGCGGGCACGCGGTACACCGTTCACGTCTATGAAGGCGCGAATCACGCCTTCAACAACGATTCCTCTGAGGCGCGCTACAACAAAGAGACCGCAGAGCTCGCGTGGGGCCGAACGATCACGTTCCTGAAGAGCACCCTCGGGACCGGCGCCGGCACGCCCTCGACACTCCCGACGGCCCCGTCGCCGGCAGCGCCCTCTCCGGCCGCACCCCCTCGCAAGGAGTAGCGGCAGACGGACGCGCCGTCAGCGCGTGATGGTTCCTCCCCCGAGGAGCCACTCCGGTCGCGCGGGATCGAAGAACACGGCCGACTGTCCGGGCGCCGCCGCCCGCACCGGCTCGTCGAACCGGAGCGTTCCCTCGCCCCGCGGCCCGAGCCGCAGCGTCGCGGCCTGCTCCGGGTGCCGATATCGGATTCGCGCGAGCACCCGCAGCTCCGTTTCGCGCGGCGTCTCCACGAAGCTCACGTCGCGGAGGGGGACGATCGTCTCCGCGAGCGCCTCCCGAGGGCCCACGACGACGCGGGCGTTCTCCGCGTCCAGGCTCACCACGTAAAGCGGATCCCCGGTCGCGATCCCGAGCCCGCGGCGCTGCCCCACCGTGAAGTGGTACACACCTTCGTGCTCCCCCATCGAGCGCCCGTCGACGTGCTCGATGGGCCCCCGCCGCGCGCCGGGGAGAGACGGCAGCGCGAGGCCGAGCGATTCCGCCTCGCGCTTCACGAACCCCGCGGGCCCTCCCGCGTTCGGCACGAAGCAGACCTCCTGGGAATCGGGCTTGTTCCAGTTCGGCAGCCCGGCCTCGCGGGCCAGCTCGCGGACCTCGTCCTTCGTGAGGTCGCCGAGCGGAAACCGGGCTCTTTCGAGCTGAGCGGCCGAGAGGTCGTAGAGGAAATACGTCTGGTCCTTCGACTCGTCCCTCGCGCGGAGCAGCCTCACGCTGCCGCTCTCGGGGTCCCGCTCGAGGCGCGCGTAGTGGCCCGTGGCCACCGCGTCGCAGCCCAGCCCGGCCGCGCGCTCGAGGAGCGAGCGGAACTTCACCTGCGTGTTGCACGACGTACAGGGAATCGGCGTTTCGCCGGCGAGATACGCGGCCACGAACGGCTTCACCACCGCCTCGGTGAACTGCCGCTCGAGGTTGAGCACGAAGTGCGGGATGCCGATCTTCTCCGCGGCACGCCGGGCCGTCGCGAGATCGTCCAGCGTGCAGCACCGCCCCTCCGCCGCGCCGGAGCCGTCGCGATCGTGGTTCCAGAGGTGCATCGACAGCCCCACCACGTCGGCGCCTTCGCGCGCGAGGAGGAGAGCCGCGACGGAGGAATCGACACCTCCGGACATCGCCACCGCGATCCGCATCAGGAAGGCATTGTAGGAAGTTCGCGCCCGGGGTCCAGAATCCCTCCATGAAACGCCCCGCAAAGCTCGACCCCGCCGAAATCGAAACCCGCCTCGGCAAACTTCCGGGCTGGACCCTGAAGAAGGGCGCTCTCTGCCGAACGTTCACGTTCGAGGACTTCTCCGAAGCGTTCTCGTTCATGACCCGCGTCGCCCTGGCGGCCGAGAAGATGGACCATCACCCCGACTGGGAGAACGTCTGGAACAAGGTCACCGTGCGGCTCAACACGCACGATGCCGGCGGCATCACGGTGCTGGATTTCAAGCTGGCGAGCACCATGACCACCCTGGCCGGCCTGTAGCACTTCGTGCAACGTGTCTGCCGATAGGCACCCTCCGGGGGCCGAGCGACCGGGATGACCTCGACGGAATGTGACAACCAAGCGGGTTGTACGGTATTCGGCACACCCGGCGGGGCCTGGCACGCGGCGTGAAACGTCCCGGGCCATGAGACGTGCCTCTGCCTTCGCCTTCCTCCTCTCGCTCCCGGCTCTCGCTCAGGTCCCTCTCTCCCTGCGTGACGCCGAGGTGCGGGCGCTCGAGAAGAACCACGGCGTCGCGATCGAACGCGAGTCCTTCCGCATCTCACAGGAGGCCATCGCGCTCGCGGAAGGAACGGCGTACGACCCCACGTTCCGGCTCGACGCGCGCTACCGCACGCACACCGACCCCGTGAACTCCGTTTTCTCGGGGGCACCGGCCGGTGAGCTCGCGCCCACGCAGAAGGGCGTGGAGTCCTCGGCGCAGATCGCCAAGCTCTTCCCCACCGGAACGCGCGTGTCCGTATCCACAGCGCTCGCCCGGCAGACGACCGACGGCATCTTCACGACGCTCTCGCCCGCCTACACGACCCAGTTCGGCATCGACGTGCGTCAGCCTCTCCTCCGCGGCTTCAGAACCGACGACGCCCGCCGCGCCGTGCGGGTCGCCGGCATCGACAACCAGCGCTCGGCCGCGTCCCTCCGCCGCGTCGTGACCGACACGGTGAGCGAGGTTGAGAAGCTCTACTGGACCTACGCGTCCGCCCTCCGCAATGTCGAGGTGCGCCAATCGAGCATGGCCCTCGCCGACGAGCAGCGGCGCGACACGCAGGCCAAGATCGA
>JAEUQS010000578.1 GCA_016789625.1 Acidobacteriota bacterium
GACACCGTGTCGATCCTGGATTTCGGGCTCGCGCGGAGCGAGAAGAGCCCCAACCTCACGCGGCATGGCGAGGTGCTCGGCACGCCGAACTACATGGCCCCGGAGGTTCTCCGGGGCGGACGGGCTCTGCCCTCGGCCGACGTCTACTCGATCGGCGTCATGCTCTTCCGCATCCTCACGGGCTCGCTCCCCTTCGAGCGCGACTCGCCGCTCGCCGTCGCGATGGCGCACCTGCAGGCCCCCGTCCCGGTCGAGAAGCTCGTGCCCCCGCGGGTTCCGGAGGCCATCGGAAACCTCGTGAGGCGCTGTCTCGAGAAGGACGCCGCGCTCCGCTACGACGATGCCCGCGAGCTGGGGGCCGCTCTCGACCGCATGAGCGAGGACGGCCAGGCGCCCGACCGCAGGCATCGCACGGAGAAGCCGTTCGGCAAGAGCCAGCAGATCACGAAGATCCTCTCGTTCGACGAGCTGCCCCAGAGCGTGAGGGATGCCGTGGCCGCGAAAGCCGCGACGCCGCCTCCCCGGGAGGACTCCGGCTCCGGGCCCGTTCCCAAGGTGGACACGAAGCCCATTCCGATCCCCGCCGACGAGCGCCCCACCGAGGTCGTGAAGCCGCTGCCGAAGGAAGAGCCCTCGAAAGAGGCTCCTCGGCGCCTGCCCGTGATCCTCATCGTGGACGACGACGACGACCTGCGCCCGCTCCTCGTGCGCATCCTCACGCGCGCCGGTTTCACCGCGCTCGCGGCCAGCTCCGGAAGGGCCGCCCTCGACACGCTCTATGCGAACGAGGTGGACCTGATCCTCATGGACGTGATGATGCCGGGCATGGACGGCTTCGACACGCTCCGCGTGGTGAGGTCGCAGCCGCGCTTCTCCAAGGTGCCCGTCATCATGATGTCGGCCGCGGCCGACCAGAGCCGCAAGGCCTTCGCGCAGCAGGCCGGGGCCGTGGAATACCTCCAGAAGCCGATGGAGAAGGGCGAGCTCGTCTCGCGTATCTGGGCGCGGCTTTCGCCGCTCGGCTTCGGCGTCCCGGCGACGCCGGCCCCGTGACGGGAGCCCTCGGGGCGCTCGGAACCCTGCTCGGACCCTACTCGCCGGTCCCCGACGTCTCGCAGGAGGGCTCCCGCGTCACGACGCTCTTCGTCTACGCGACGACGGTCTCGGCCGCGGTCTTCGCGATCGTCGTCCTCTCCGTCGTGGTCTTCGCGCTCCGCGGCGGGAGGAAGCGGATCTCTCCGCGGCCGGCGGAGCGAAGCCTCGCCGCCATCGCGCTCGCCGTGGCCGGCGCGACGTTCCTCCTCCTCGATCTGCCTCTGGTGTCGGCCGCGCAGAAGGACCTCGCCGAGGTGTACGGCCGCATCCCCGGCGGGGCGGACGTGATCCGCGTGGAGGTGCTCGCCCAGCAGTGGGCGTGGAATTTCCGGTTGGCCGGGAACGACGGCGCGTTCGGCACGCCCGACGACGTCGTTTCGCTGAACGTCCTGCGGGTGCCCGAGGGCCGCCCCGTGGTGCTGAACCTCCGCTCGAAGGACGTGCTCCACGCGTTCTTCGTTCCGGCTCTCCGTCTCAAGCACGACGCCCACCCCGCGGGCACGACGCGCACCTGGTTCGCGGTGCGGGAGCCCGGCACGTTCGAGATCGCCTGCTCGCAGTTCTGCGGGTTCGCCCACTACAGGATGCGAGGAACGCTCGAGGTCCTGCCGCCTCCGGCCTACGCGAGGTGGCTGGCCGAAGAGAGCGCGGAGTCGGCCTTCCGGTTCGATCCCGCGAACCCGGCCGCCGCGTGGGGCTGGGAGTTCGTGCCGTGAGCTCCGCGATCGACGACCGCTCCCGCGTTCGCCTCGCGCGGGCCTACGCCGCCTTCGGCGGAACGTTCCTCCTCTTCGGCGGGCTCCTCGCGCTCGTCCTCCGCTGGCAGCTCGCCGCCCCGGGGAAGAGCGTGCCGTTCGTGGGGCGGCTCCTCTTCCCGGGCAGCGGCGGCGCGGTGACGCCTTCCGCCTACACGAGCCTCTTCACGCTGCACGGCACGGTGATGATCTTCTTCGCGATCACGCCGCTCCTCGTCTCGTGCCTCGCGGTGCTCACGCTGCCGCGGCTCCTCGGCGTTT
>JAEUQS010000583.1 GCA_016789625.1 Acidobacteriota bacterium
GGTCATCTCGTTGAAGGCGCCGGAGAGCCGCGCGATCTCGTCGCCGCCCTCGACCTCGACGAGGGCCTCGAAGTCGCCTTCGCCCACGCGCCGGGCCGACTCCACGAGCTGGCCGATGGGGCGCGTCACCCTTCGCGAGAGGAGGAGCCCCGCCCACACCGCCGCGAGGAGGACGAGGAACGCGAGGAGGAGGAAGAACAGGAGCTGCAGGGCTTCGAGCGACGAACGCTCGGCCTCGAGCATCGCGTACGTGGAGGTCGCGCGGGAGAGGTCGCGGAGCGAGGCCGCCTCGGCCGGCGGGTCGTAGCTCGAGAGGACGAGCGTTCCGCCCGGCACCGGCACGAGCGTCCGCGCGATCTGCCCCCCCGAGGAGAGCGGCTCGATCCGCCGCGAGAGGCCGCGGGCGCGGGCGTCGGCGATCCACTCGGGACCCGGGTCCCGCACTTCGCGCACGGGCCAGCGCGGAGACGTCACGGCCAGGGCGGGAACGCCCTCGCTCTCGGGCCTGAGCTCCACGAGGTCGAGGCCGTACGTTTCGCGAATCGTGCCGAAGAGGGCGAGGCGCTCGTCGTCCGAGCGCGCGCTCGAGAGCCCTGCCTCGAGGCGCGCGGCCGCCCGCCTCTCGTTCGCGGCTCCGCGCTCCCGCACGAGATCCACCACGGCCCGGCCCGCGCGCATCGTGTCCTGCACGGGCGGCTGGAACCAGAAGTCCACGCTGCGCTGGAGGAGCCCCGTCGTGGGGAGCACGAGGAGCGCGATGGGGAGGAGCGCGAGACCCACGTGGGTCGTCACGATGCGGACGCGGAACCGCGAGCCGAACACGCCCTTGCGGCTCTCGATGAGCAGCTTGGCCCCCGCGCGGACGAGCACGAAGAGCAGCACCAGGAGAAGCAGGACGACGACGTAGAGGAGCGCGAAGAGGAGGATGCGGTTCGTCGCGGCCGCGGGCGTCAGGGAGCGGGCCCGGAGGGCGAGCGCGTAGAGGCCCGTGAGGGCGCCTCCCAGCGCCGTCCCCAGCGCGAGGAGCATCCGGTTGTCACGGGTCCAGCGCGGAGGGGGGGTTCGCGGCACGGACGCGCCTCTAGGGGCCGTCAGGGCCGCCCGGACGCCGTTCCCACGTGAACACCGAGGACGGCATCCAGTCGGTCTCGATGGTCTTCGGGACGACCCCGAGCGCCACGCCCGCCTCGAACGCGCAGCGGACCTTCACGAGGAGCTGCTTGCCCGCGAGGTGCTCGCCCAGGAGGAACGCGGGGAGGGACGGCACCTCGGTGAGAGCGCGAACGGCCTCGGGACGGGCCGGGACGACGCGGGTCTCGAGGAGGCGGTCGTCGAGCCGCCGCTCCAGCACGAAGTCGCCCGTCAGCGGGCGATAGGTCGCCGTCACCGCGTACCGGCGCTCGTCGCGCTTGTTGTCCCAGAACATCTCGCGAAAGCGGAACAGCCCGATCTGCCACACGACCGTGGTGGGAAGGCCCGAGGCGAGCCGCTTCTCGAGCTCGACGGGAAAGCTGGAGGAGAGCCGCGCGAACACCCGCAGCTCGCGCCCCTGGAACCAGGTGGAGACGGCGGCGATCTCGGGTGGCGCGGTGCCGCGCACCACGAGGGGCCGGAGGAGGAAGAACGCCGCGACGAGGACGATCGGCGTCAGGAACGCCGCTCCCCGCGCGCGTCCTTTGGGACACGCTTCGGTCACAGCCCGAACTTTACGCTAGTAGCGGGACGGACGATAAGGGCCCGCTGGCGGCGTTGTCGTCGGTCGGTCTCGCTGCGGCGTAGCGCCGCTACGCCTCACTCGCCTCCCTCCTCCGCCTTGCCATCGGACCCTTCTCGCCCGTCCTTCGATGCCTGGCGACGCAGGACGGGATCCCCGGAGGGGTTGGGAACCGGTTCCCCAAGATAATTCAGCGGGTCTGGGGCCGGGCGTAGGACAGCGCCTCGCTCTCCATGGAGGCGCCCGAGGCGGCCAGCTCCTCGCGGAGACGGCGGGCCAGGGCGGCATGGAGGGCGTGCCCCCCTCGTGTTGCGACGATGTGGCCGGTGATCGGAACCCCCACGAGCGCGAGATCGCCGAGGAGATCGAGGATCTTGTGCCTCACGAACTCGTCGGGGAAGCGCAGGTCGCCGTTCTCGACCCGGTCGTCGCCCACGACGATGCAGTTCTCGGCCGTCGCGCCCCGGGCGAGCCCGTGGGCCTTGAGCGTTTCGTACTCCGCCAGGAAGCCGAACGTGCGGGCCGGCGCCACGTGCCGGGCGTAGTTCTCCGGCGAGATCACGAGAGAGAGGGTCTGGCGTCCGATGACGGGGTTCGGGAAGTCGATGCTGTAGCTCACGCGGAGCTCCCGGGCCGGCTTCAGCTCGATGCGCTTGCCGCCGGCACCCGTCACGACGATCGGCCGCGCCGGAGTGAAGGCCGCCACCGGCCCCTGCCGCACGAGACCGGCCTGCCGAAACGCCTCCAGCCACGGGGTGGAGCTGCCGTCCAGGATCGGGAGCTCGGGACCGTCGACCTCGACGAGGAGGTTCGACACGCCCGCCCCCGTCGCCGCCGAGAGGAGGTGCTCGACCGTGCCGACCTCGCCGCCCCGCTCCCCGAGCGTGGTCGCGTGGTCGAAATGCCCCGCGTTCTCGGCGAGAGCGGGAATGAACACGTCCTTGTCGCTCCGGTAGAAGACGATGCCGTGATTCGGCCCGGCGGGCGCGAGCACGACCTCGGATCGCCGGCCGCTGTGAAGACCCACCCCGGACACACGCACCGATCGCGCGAGCGTGGACAGAAACTTCATACGTATTCGATGTACGCAGGGCCGATGCCAGCCGGATCGGTCTTCTTTCGACCATTTCTCTGGCGACGTGTGGCGCTTCTTCATCACCGTGTCGCGATCCCGCCGCGCGCCCCGGAGGGTCGCCGCGTGACGCCGCGCACCGGTTCCGGTGCATACCGGCCGGGGTTCGCTGTATTCTGAACAACCCCCATGAGCGCAGCCCCTCCCGTCTCCGACGACGAACGGCAGTACAAAGAGGTGCTCTACCTCCTCATGGAGAAGGTCCGCGCGACCAAGGCCGCGTTCTATCTCGTCGAGCCGAGCGGCAGCTTCCGGCTCGCCGCTCAGTATGGGTTTTCCCGGGGAGACCGGCTCGCGAACGTCGTCACCCGCAACGACGCGCTCGCGAACGCCGTGTACGAGCACCGCGAGCCCCACTTCATCAACGATCCCCGCCAGGCGGGCAAGCTCGCCGAGCTCATGGCGGGCTCGTCCACGACGAGGATCCTGACCGCCCCGCTCTACCTCGACGGGCGGATCATCGGAATCCTCGACATCCGCGACAAGGGAGGCCGGGAGCCCTTCGTGAGCGAGGACGTTCACTGGGTGAACGAGGTTCTCCGGCGCCTCGCCATGAGGGTGCGGGCCAATCCCCGGTTCGCGGCACCGAGCGACCCCGACGAGGAGAGCCCGTTCGAGTTCACGAGCAACCCCGACAAGCTGCGGCCCGTGCAGCAGCTCCGGACCTCGACCTTCCAGGTCCCCTCCCAGGCGTCCGCTGCGCCTTCGGCGGTGAGCGCGGCGCGCGCGCCCTCGCAGGTCCTGGGCGCGCCGCCCCGCAAGGTGGACCCGGCTGTCGCGGGTGCCGACGGCGAGTTCGAGCCGCTCATCCTCACGGGGCCCATGGCTCTCCACAGCATGACGGGCGCGTTCAGCGCCCCGCCGGTGATGCCCCAGGACTCCATGATCCTGACCCGCGGAGGGGTCTCGGGCCCCCCGCCCGTGCCCGAGGTGGAGCTCTCCACGAAGCACCTGCCCTCGGTCGTCGCCCGCACGCAGCGCTTCGTGGACGACTCCCTCGCCCAGGCCGGCAAAC
>JAEUQS010000586.1 GCA_016789625.1 Acidobacteriota bacterium
ACCAAGGTGATTTGCCGACCGACTACAAGCTCGCCATGCAGCAGTCGCTCAATCGCGGCCAAGCTCTCGCCGATCCTCCCCTTTAGCTTTGCTGCTTGTATCGAACCCTTAGCAGGAAGGGTTGCATACTTTCCGGCAACCTTAGCTGCTGAACCGGCTCCACCGGCAATTGCCGCGGCTCGACCGACGTCTTGGAATACAGCGAGGCCCGTTTCAAGCGCACCGGCGTCGCTACCAACCGCAGTCCCGGTCGCCTCCCCCGCGCGGAGGGGATCTACAACGAACAGCTTGATCGTGTCGACGAGCGTGTCCGTCGCTGCCTCCACGAGCGCTCCGTGAGTGGTACTCGCCCCAAATCGGGCCCTGTTCTTTAGCGCCTCCAACGCCCGGTCGAAGCGATTCGCCGTAATGCTGCAGGGCTCCCCTCCAAAGAAGCCCAAGCAGAGGCCCTCGGGGTCCGAATACAGCGTCCATGCCCCACCAACGCCTTGATAGAGGTTCAGGCTATCGACATATCCAAGGGGATCCTCCTGGCCGAACCTCCCGAGATCCGGCCACAGACTCCGAGCACGGAAGTCGTAGGCGTCGACGAGACCGAAGTGCTCGCGCCCTTGGAACAGCCGGTTCCACGCATACGAGCTATTCGATCGCGACGTTCCCGCCGCATCGAAGATCCGGAACTTCCCGTACCCTTCGTAGCGGTACTTCTCCACGACGCCACCGCTGGCGTCGGTGAGATGCGTGACGTTGCCCATCTCGTCCTGGAGCGGGTAGACGGTGAGGGGCGATCCGGTGGCCATGGGATCGATCTCGGCCATGGCGACTTCGTCGATGCCGCGGCCGTGGACGAGCCTCAGGGTCGGCGTGAGCCCGTCTTTCGGGAAGGCCTCCACGATCTGGTTGCCGTCCTGGATGTAGTCCGTCTCGATCGGGATGCCGGCGAGGACCTTCTTCTCCCGCACCTTCCGGCCGTTCGGGTCGTAGAAGAGCTCGAGCGTCTCCCCCGCTGCCGTCGTGGCCCTGGCGAGACGGTTGTCGGCGTCGTACTCGAAGGACTGTCCCTGGTAGGTCTTGAGGTTGCCGTTCGGGTCGTACGTGAGCGGCTGTCCGGCCCACTGGGTGTACTGATTCCGCGTGTTGCCCTGCGAAGTCGTGGTCTCGGTCGACCCGGCCTGCGTGCGCTGGCGCTGGGTGATGTTGAGGAGACCGTCGAGCTGATAGTTCGTGTCGACGTCCGGGGTCGCGACGGCGGGCGGCGCCGGCGGAGGCTCGGGCAGCGCGAGTTCTTCACGCGTGATGCGCGAGGCCGCGTCGTAGGTGTAGCGGTCCTTCTCGGCCCGATCGCTTCTCACGATCTCGGTCTTGAGGCCGCGCAGGTTGCGGGTTCGGTAGTCGATGGCGAGAAGATCGGTCTGGCTGGGGCGTGCCACCGAGAGCGTCTTGAGCCACGGGGCCGCGTCGTAGGTGCGGCTCTCGACGAGCCCGTTCCCATAGATCTTCCGGGTTTGCCGCCCGCCCACGTCTTCGTAGCTCACGATCGGCTGGTTGGCAGCGTTCTTCACGGTGACGAGCCTGTCGAGAGCGTCGCTCCCGAGGTTGAAGACTCGGCCCGACGGGTACTTGAGCGAGGTGACGTTGCCCGAGGGGTCGTAGTCCCTTTCCAGGGTCCTCACGGGGCCGGTGCCGAGCTGGAGGGTCTCGGCGAGGATGCGGTCGAGCGAGTCGTGCGTGGCCGTTCCCTGGAGGTCCACGCCCGAGCCGGTCGACAGCCAGGAGGTGACGCGGCCCAGCAGGTCCAGCGTCATCGCTTCACTCGACGGGCCCTTCACGCCGGCAGCCTTCACAATGGTGCGGCCAGTGTACCGGCCGGCGGCGTCGTAGTTGAAGGTGATCGACGAGCCGTTCGGGTCCGTGAGCGTCTTGCGGTTCCCGGCGGCGTCGTACGTGTAGGTCCACGTGGGACCCCCCGTTCGCACGGGCTCCCCTCGCGTCTCGGCCACGAGGCGATTCTCGACGTCGTAGGCGTACGTCGTCACGTTGCCGTTCGTGTCGGTGATCTTCTCGAGGTTGCCGAGCGTGTCGTAGGCCCATCGGGTCGTGGCGTAGGTGGGGCTGGCGCCGCTCGTGAGCTGGACCTTCTCTTCGATCCGGCGGCCCGCGAGGTCGTACTTCCAGGTCTTCTCGCCGCCGTCGGGGTCGATCTCTCTGGTCTTGCGTCCGGCCTGGTCGTACTCGTAGCTCGTTTCGCGGGTGACGGGCGCATTGGGGTCGCCGTCAACGAGCACCTTCTTGATCCGGTTCTGGTCGTCGTATTCGTATCGGGTGCGGTATTCCTGGAACGTCGTGGGGCCCGTCGCCTCGCGCACGGTGACGCTTTCGCGGTTGCCGGTGGCGTCGTAGGCCGTCACGACCTCGTTGCCCGCGGCATCCCGCTGGAGCCTGGCCCGGCCCGCGGCGTCGTACTGCGTGGTCGTGGTGCCACCTCGCGGATCGATGGTCTCCGTCACACGGCCGGCCGAGTCGTAGCGGGTCTCGGTGACGATGTCGGTGACGGGGCTGGGGTTCGCATCGGGCACGACGAAGTGCTTGCGGATCTCCTTGAGTAGCCGCCCCGCCGGGTCGTACTGGTTTTCGGTCCACTGGAAGACCTTGTCGGGAAGGCCCATCGCGTTCTTGCTGTACACCTTGCGCTCGGTCACACGGCCCGCGAGGTCCAGGGTGACGCGCTCGAGAGCGCCGGTGACGCCATCGTCTGAGCCCTTTACACGGTCGTGGCCGTCGAGGATGAAGGTGGTCACGCCGAGGAGCGGATTGGTGACGCTCGTCCGCGTGCCGTTGCGGTTGTAGGTAAAGCGGGTCACGCCAGAGGGCTGCATGCCGACAGCCGGCTGCGTGACGGTTTCGAGGAGTCCTCGCACGTCGTAGCCGTATCGCGTCGTGTTGCCGAGGGCGTCCTCTGTTTCCTTGAGGTTGCCTTGGTTGTCGTAGCGGTACCGCGTCGTGCCCGCGGCGGCCGAGGTCCGCGCGGTCAAACGGCCCAGGTCGTCGTAGACGTAGGTGCTGCGCGTCGTGACGGGCGTCGTGCCGTCGGCGATGAGGCTGGTGCGCTCCTTCACCTGACCGACGCCGTCGTAACGATAGGTCGTGCGCGCGG
>JAEUQS010000594.1 GCA_016789625.1 Acidobacteriota bacterium
ATCGCGCGCGGCTGAACCGGGTGGAGCTGCCGCCGTTCCGGGCGGGCATCCGAGCGGGCACGCGCTCGGTGATGGTCGCGCACCTCGCCGTGCCCGCACTGGACGCGACACCGGCCCCGCCGCTCCGGGAGGCCGCGCGCAACGAGGTCTTCACGGAGGACGTGAAGGAGGTCGCGGACGACGGCACGCTCCCCGCGACCCTCTCACCCGCGATGGTGAACGGCCTGCTCCGCAAGGAGCTGGGCTTCGACGGCCTCGTCGTGACCGACGCGATGACGATGGGCGGGCTCGTCGCCCACTTCGACGCTCCCGATGCCGCGCTCCGCGCGATCGAGGCCGGCGTCGACCAGGTGCTCATGTCCGCCGACACCTCGGCCTCGATCCGCGGAGTCCTCGCCGCGGTGAAGAGCGGCCGCCTGCCGGAAAAGACGGTCGACGCGGCCGTCGCACGGATCCTGAAGGTGAAGCGCGAGTTGGGCCTCTACGAACGCCGGATGCCGCCGCTCGAGGACGTGGCGCGCGTCGTGGGCCGCAGGGAGCACGAGGCGCTCGAATACGAGGTCGCCTCCCGCTCCCTGACGCTCCTGCGCGACGGCGGAGCTCTACCCGTCCCCGCGAAGGACAGGGTTCTCGGCGTTCTCGTCGTGGACGACGGACAGATCACACCCGCCGCGCTCCGCGGTATCGGGCCCGGCCTCACGGCCGGTCTCACGAAGCGGGCGAAGGCCGGCGGCGGCAGCGCCGTGGTGCGGCGCGTCGACCAGCGCGCGACCGCCGAGGACGTCGCGCGCGTGCTCGAGGACGCGAAGGCCGCCGACACCATCGTCGTCGCGTTCTTCGTGCCGCCGCTCTCGGGCGCCGGCAAGCTCGCGCTGCCGCCGCGCGCGCGGGATCTCGTGAAGGAGCTGCAGGCGACGGGAAAGAAGGTCGTCGCGGTGTCCTTCGGGAACCCGTACCTCCTCCGGGACTTCCCCGAGCTGACGACGTACCTCTGCGCGTACGGGATCCACGACGTCATCCAGCGCGCTGTCGCGGCGGCGCTCTACGGCGAGACGGCGATCTCGGGCCGCTCGCCCGTCACGCTTCCCGGCCTCGTGAAGCGCGGCGACGGAATCGAGAAGAAGGCCGTCACCGCTCCCGTTCCCCCGGCGCCTCCGGTCCTTCCCTCGCGCGTCTGACGATGACGGCGCCCATCCGGGGTCTGCTCCTCGACCTCGACGGAACGGTCTTCCAGGACGGCGCGCTGATCCCGGGAGTGAAGGAAGCGCTCGCGTCGCTCGACGTCGCGGGCATGCCCTACCGATTCGCGACCAACATGTCGCAGAGGTCGCGGCGGGAGATCGCAGGGTGGCTCTCGGCGATGGGCCTCGACGTTCCGCCCGGGTGGATCTTCACGTCGCCGATGGCCGGCCTCGTGCACCTCGAGGCGCGGGGCCTTTCGCGCGTGCACGCGCTCCTCAACGACCGCGTCCTCGAGGAGGACCTCGGTCTCGCGAGCGTCGACGAGACCCCGGACGCCGTCCTGGTGGGAGACGCCGAGCGCCACTTCGGCTACGAGCGCCTGGACGCGATCTTCCGCATGCTGATGGATGGCGTCCCCCTCGTCGCCCTCGCGCGAAATCGCTACTACCGCCGCGAGGGGCGGCTCGTGCTGGACCTCGGCCCGTTCGTCGCGGCGCTCGAGTACGCGACAGGCCGGGAAGCCACGATCGTGGGCAAGCCGTCGACGGGGTTCTTCGACGCGGCCCGGGCTCTCCTCGGCCTTCCCCCCGAGAACGTGCTCGTCATCGGCGACGACCTCGAAGGCGACGTCTCGGGCGCGCAGCGCGCCGGCATGCGGGGCGTCCTCGTGCAGACGGGGAAATACCGCGCCGGCGACGAGGAGCGCTTCGGCGTCGCGCCCGACGCGGTGCTCACGTCGCTTTCGGAGATCGGACGCCTGCTCAGGGATTGAGCGCGGCGAGAGCCGCGGAGGTCACCGCGGCGTCGGGATTCCCGGGCTCGGTGGAGGTCCAGATCGCGTGGGCCTCCTCCAGCTCCTTCCGGGCACGAGCCCGGTCGCCGCGCCGCAAAGACAGCAGCCCGAGGTCGGTGAGCGCCCGTGCCGTGAGCGGACCCGGCTGCTCCTTCTCGGCTGCGGAAAGCGCGTCGAACGCCTGCCGGAGGAGGGGCTCGCTCTCGTCGAGCCGGCCCTGCTCTCTCAGCGCGGCCCCGAGCCCCCGCGCGATCGACGCCCGCTCCACGCTGCCCGCCTTCCGCACTCTCGCGGAGATCCCGAGCGCCTCCCGGAAATGGCCCTCGGCCTCGACCCACCGCTTTCCGCGCAGACGGAGGAGGCCGAGGAAGTAGGCCGAGCGCTCGCGCACGAGCGTGTCCGGCAGGGACATCGCCATGGACCGCACCAGGAGCGGTTCGGCCTCGTCGAGACGGCCCTGCTCCACGAGGAATGCCCCGAGGCTTCGCAGGGAGAAGCCGATGGGCATCGCGCCCGCGCCTGCAGCCTCGCGCAGCCGGAGACCCTCGCGCAGGAGGCGTTCCTGCTCCTCGGGAGCATCCACCCGGCCGCTGAGGTCGTGGATCGCGCGGGCGACGGACGGATGCTCGCCTCCCCGCTCCCGGGTCCGGATCGCAATGACGTGGCGCAGCATCGCGGCCGCCTCTTTCCGGGAGGACTCCGGCAGCGCCATCGCGAGATCGTGCAGGGCCGCCGCGGCCTCCACGCTGTCGTCGCCGAAGCGCGCGGACCGGAGCGCGAGGACCTCGCGGAGGAGGGGCTCGGCCCGCGTTCTTTCGCCGAGGTGGAAGTAGACGTTGCCGATCGTCTCGAGAACCTCGGCGCGCACCTCCGCGTTGTCCTTCAGCTCCGTCTGCACCCGCGGCACGGCCTGATCCAGCATCTCCCGAACCGTGAACCCGCTCGAGTTCGAGCCCCACGGGTCCGCGGAATCGAGCGCGCTCTTGAGAAACGCCGCGACCGCCGTGGCCCTCGCCTCGCTGCGCCGCGCGCGGGCCGACTGAACCACGATGCCGATCACGGCTCCCACCACGACGACCCCGAGGAGCCCGGCCACCGTCACGGCCGCGCGGTGTCTCTTCACGAACTTGCGGAGGCGATAGGGAATCGACGGGGGCCGGGCCGAGATGGGCTCGTCCCGGAGCGTGCGCTCGACGTCGGCCGCGAGCGCCGCGACGGACTCGTAGCGCTCGTCCCGGTCGCGGGCGACGGCCTTGAGCGCCATCGCGTCGAGGTCTCCCGGCAGGCTCCGCGCCAGCGCCTCGGGCGAAAGGCCGCGGAACGCGGCGACCATTCCCCGCGTGTCCGCGTCCAGCGACGCGAGCCGCTGCGACGGAGGCCGCGGGTCCTCTGCCGTCACGGCACGGGCGAGCGCCGCGAAGCCCAGCGTCTCGTCGTCGAACGGACGCCGCCCACAGAGCAGCTCGAACAGCATCACACCGAGCGCGTAGACATCCGAGCGGGTGTCGACGTCGGCGCCTCCGGGACCCGCGTCGAGGGCCTCGGGGCTCATGTAGCCCGGCGTCCCCACGATGCGGCTCACCGTGAGGAGCGTCGCGTCCGACAGCGGCCGGTCCTCGGCCTTGGCGATGCCGAAATCGATGATCTTGGGAATCGGCCGGTCCGCCGCCTCGGAGACGAGGACGTTCGAGGGCTTCAGGTCGCGGTGGATGATTCCCTTCTGGTGCGCGAACCGCACGCCGCGACAGGCCGCGACGAAGAGCTCGAGCCGGGCCTCGAGGGGAAGGAAGGCCAGGTCCGCGAACGTCGTGAGCGGCTTGCCCCGCACGAGCTCCATCGCGAACCACGGCGCCTCGTCGACGGTGCCTGCCTCGTACATCTGGGCGATCGCGGGGTGCGTCAGCCTGGCCAGCGCCTCGCGCTCGCCCTCGAACCTCGCCACCTCGGCCGCCGACGCGAACGCCGACCGCATGATCTTGAGCGCGACCTGCCGCGTGACGGGCTCCGTCTGCTCGGCGAGGTACACGGTGCCCATGCCGCCCTGGCCGAGGATCTCGACGAGCCGGAAGCGTCCGATGCGGCCGCCGAAGGGAAGGGCCGCCGCGGGTGGCGGGGGCCTGCGCCCCACTTCGGTGGCGGGCGCGGCGCCGCTCACGGATCGGCGGCGGCGACGACGCGGTTTCGCCCGGCGCGCTTGGCCGCGTAGAGCCGCGCATCCGCCCGGGCGATGAGCTCGAGCCCCGTTTCGCCCTCCTGGAGCGAGGCCGCGCCGGCGCTGATCGTGACGGGGATGAGCGCTCCCGCGAACGTGATGCGCTCGTTCGCGACGGCGGCCCGGATGCGCTCGGCCCCATCGCGGGCGCCCTCGAGACCCGCGTCGGCGAGCACCACGGCGAACTCCTCGCCTCCGTACCGCGCGACGAGCTCGTCCTTGCGCGCCTCCCGGCGGAACACGTCGGCCACGGCGCGGAGCACGGCATCACCCGCGAGATGTCCGTGCTCGTCGTTGATCCGCTTGAAGTGATCGATGTCGGCCATGACCACGGAGAGCGCTCTCGTGTGGCGGCGGGCCCGCTGCACCTCCTTCTCGAGCGTCTCGAGGAGATGCCGTTTGTTCGCGAGCAGCGTGAGCCCGTCGTTGATGGTGAGCCTGTAGATCTCCTCGTGGTAGCGCGCCTCGATGTTGCCGCCCTCCAGGAACTTCAGGATCGCGCCGCCGATCTTCACGAGGTCACCGCTGCGGAGGAGCACCTCTCCTTCGACGTCCTTCTGGTTGAGCAGCGTGCCGTTCGTGCTGCCGAGGTCCGCGAGATACGTGTGAGCCCCGCGGGAGAAGAACCGGGCGTGCCGGCGCGAGACGGTGGGAAGGTCGATCGGGATCCCGCAGTCGGCGTCGCGTCCGGCAACGACCTCGGAGGCGCCCAGCTCGGTGCGCTTTCCGAGCTCGGGGCCGTAGACCTGGACGACGCAAGCCGGGAGGTGATCGGCGGAGTCCTCGCGGTGGCGGGTCACCTTGAGGGTCGGGGGCTGGGACATGGGCCGCGATGTTACCGGCGGGGCAGGTCACTACCGAGGACCTCCCCCACCTTGCGGGTGAGGTCCGCGCGGGAGTAGGGCTTTCCGAGAAAGTGGAAGCCTCCCTCCAGAACGCCCCGGTGCTGGACGGAATCGTCCGCGTACCCCGACGTGAACAGCACCTTGATCCCGGGCCGGACCTGGGCGCAGCGCCGGGCAAGATCCGGTCCGCTCATGCCCGGCAGCACGACGTCCGTGAGGAGGAGGTCGACGCGCACGTCGGGGCTCTCCACGAGCCGCAGAGCTTCCGGGCCGTCCTCGACGGCGAGAACCGCGTAGCCCGCGGACTCCAGCAGGCGGACGGCGAGATTCCGGAGCGACCTCTCGTCTTCCACCACGAGGATCGTGCGGCTGGCCCCGCTCCCGGACTCCCCCGGAGGATCGGCGGCCGGGGCGACGGGGATGGCGGCGGGGGCTCCCGCCGGGGCGGCGTCGACGCGCGGAAAGTAGATGCGAAACGTCGTGCCCTTCCCGGGCTCGCTGTAGACCCAGACGGTGCCTCCGCTCTGGTTGACGATGCCGTGCACCGTCGAGAGCCCGAGACCCGTGCCCTTCCCGGAAGGCTTGGTCGTGAAGAAGGGCTCGAAGATCCGCGACAGCGTGGCGGAATCCATGCCGCAGCCCGTGTCGGTGAACGCGATCATCACGTGCGAGCCGGGCTTCGCGAGCGGGTGCTCCTCGACATACGCCGCGTCGAGCTCCTCGTTGCGCGTCTCGATGGTGATCGTGCCGCCGCCGGGCATCGCGTCCCGCGCGTTGACCACGAGGTTCAGGATCACCTGGGAGATCTGGCCCGGATCCGCGCGCACGCGGCCCAGGTCCCTCGCCGGGCGGAACACGAGATCCACGTCCTCGCCGATCACCCGCGAGAGCATGAGCTTCATGTCGGACATCACCGCGTTGAGGTCCAGGACCTCGGGCAGGAGGATCTGCTTGCGCCCGAAGGCCAGCAGCTGCCGCGTGAGCGCCGCGGCGCGCTCGGCCGCGCGCAGGATCTCGTCGAGGTCGGCCCGGAGCGGATCCTCCTCGACCACCTTCGCGCGAGCGAGCTCCGCCGTTCCGGCAATCACGGTGAGGACGTTGTTGAAGTCGTGAGCCACACCGGCCGCCAGCCGGCCGAGGCCTTCCATCTTCTGGGACTGCTGGAGCAGCGAGTCGAGCTCCCGCCGCTCGGTGATGTCGACGTTCGAGCCGCGGAGACGCACGCAGGCGCCGCCGGCATCCCGCTCCCCCCGGCCCCGCGTGAGAAGGGTTCGGTACGTGCCGTCCTCGTGGCGGAGACGGAATTCCAGCTCGAGGTCTCCGGCGCCGCTCGAGACATAGCTCTCGAGCATCTCGAGTACCCGTGGCGCGTCGTCGGGATGCAGGCGGCTCTTCCAGTCCTCGAAGGTCCCCCCGGTCTCGCGGCCCTCGAGGCCGAGCTGCCTCCTGCCCTCCTCCGAATACGTGAGGGTGCCGGTCGGCAGGTCCCAGTCCCAGAGGCCCACGCGGCCCGCAGCGACGGCCTGCGAGAGCCAGGCCTTGGCCTCGCGGAGCTCGCGGTTGGCCTCCTCCACCTCGATCGCCTT
>JAEUQS010000596.1 GCA_016789625.1 Acidobacteriota bacterium
CGGATCGGGATCCGCGTGTCCGGAGGCTGCACATGTTCGAGTCCGCCGAGATCGGCCACTCCATCTCCCGCAAGGAATGGAAGCGGGAGGCTCCGCTCCTCCGTCAGAAGCTCCTGGCCGCCCAGTACCGGCTCCTCGAGGGCGGCACGACGCCCGTCATCGTGCTCGTGAACGGCGTCGACGGCTCCGGCAAGGGCGAGACGGTCAACCTCCTCAACGAGTGGATGGACCCGCGGCACATCCGCACCGAGGCGTTCGGCGGGATGACCGCAGAGGACCGGGCTCGCCCCGAGATGTGGCGCTTCTGGCAGGTCCTCCCCGCCAAGGGGCGCATCGGCATCCTGTTCGGGAGCTGGTACACCGACCCCATCCTCGCGCGGGTGATGGGCCACGAGAAGAAGGGGCGCTTCGCCCAGAGGCTCGAGCGCATCCGCGCGCTCGAGCGGATGCTCGTGGCCGAGGGCGCCGTGGTGGTGAAGCTCTGGTTCCACCTCACCGAGAAGGAGGTGCGCAAGCGCTTCCGTGCTCTCGAGAAGGACGAGACGACCTCCTGGCGGGTGACGAAGGACGACTGGAAGCGGCTCGAGCACAACGCCGAGTTCGTGAAGGTGTGCGAGGTGGCCCTCCGCCGCACGAGCACGGGCGAGGCGCCCTGGCTCGTCGTCGACGGGCGGGACCCCGCGTACCGTTCGCTCACCGCGGGGCGCGCGCTCCTCGACGCGATGATCGAGCGGCTCGACGGCAAGGCCCCCGAGCCGCCGCGCCCCGCCCCCGTGCCGCCGCCTCCCCTCGACGGACGCACGCTCCTCTCCACGCTCTCGGAAAAGGACGCGACACGGGTCCTTTCGCGCAAGCGCTACGAGGAGAAGCTCCCGGTGCTCCAGGCGCGCCTCAACCGCCTCACGCGGGATCCGCGCCTTTCGAGCAGGTCCCTCGTCGTCGTGTTCGAGGGCATGGACGCCGCCGGAAAGGGCAGCACCATTCGCCGCGTCACCCAGGCTCTCGACGCGCGGCACTACCGCGTCGTGCCCATCGCGGCGCCCACCGAGGAGGAGCGCGCCCAGCCCTATCTGTGGCGGTTCTGGCGGCACATTCCCCGGCACGGCCACGCCGTGCTGTTCGACCGCTCGTGGTACGGGCGCGTGCTCGTGGAGCGGGTCGAGGGGTTCTGCAGCACGGCCAGCTGGATGCGCGCCTACGACGAGATCAACGAGTTCGAGGAGCAGCTCGCCGAAGGCGGCGCCGTCGTCGCGAAGCTCTGGATGGCCGTGTCGCCCGAGGAGCAGCTCCGCCGCTTCGAGGAGCGCAAGAAGACGCCGCACAAGCAGTTCAAGCTCACCGACGAGGACTGGCGGAACCGCACCAAGGCCCCGCTCTACGAGAGGGCCGTGGGCGACATGATCGACCGCACCTCCACCGACGTCGCGCCCTGGAAGGTCATCGCCTCGGACGACAAGCTGTTCTCGCGCATCGCGGTGCTCGAGCACCTCACGGAACGGCTCGAAGGGGCGCTCTCACGCGAGAGAAAGAAGAGATGAACCGCCCCGTGGAGCGGGCCTCGCTCCGCACGGTCTGGCTCCTCCTCGGCCTCGGACTGCTCGCTCAGGCGGGCGCGCGGTTCGCGGGGACGGGCCGCGGCCTGCTCATCGGCGAGATCCTCGGCGGGGCCGCGGTCTTCCTCTCCGTCCTGGCGGTTCTGGCGCTCGTGGCTCTCCTGGTCTTCCGCGTGCTGCTCCCGGCGCTCGGGCTCGTCCCGCCGCGCATCGCGCACGACCTGACGATGACGTTCGCGGCCGCCGTGTGGGCCCTCGTCTGGCTGCGGCTCTCGGGCGTCGACCCCTCGCAGCTCGTGACGACCTCGGCGCTCCTCACGGCCGTGGTCGCGTTCTCCATGCAGGACACGCTCGGAAACGTCCTCGGGGGCGTGGCCCTGCAGCTCGACAGCTCGCTCCGCGTGGGCGACTGGGTCCGCATCGACGACGTCAGCGGCCGGGTCGTCGACGTGCGCTGGCGCTACACGGCGATCGAGCTCCGCAATCGCGAACGGCTCGTGGTTCCGAACGGCTGGCTCATGCGCAACCGGTTCGCCGTGGTGCGGGCGGTGGCCGGCGAGCCGCTCCTCCTTCGCCGCACGGTGCTCTTCACCGCGGAAGACTCCGCTTCGCCGGGGCGGGTGCTCGAGGCGCTCGAGGCCTCGGTGCGCGACGCCGACATCGACTGGGTGGCCAAGGAGCCACCGCCGAGCGCCGTGCTGCTCGAGCCGGGCTTCGGGTTCAACCGCTTCGCCCTTCGGTACTTCCTGACCGACCCCGGTCACGACGACCCCGCGGACTCCGCGGTGCGGGTCCACGCTCTGGCCGCGCTCGAGAGGGCGGGGATCCGCCACGGCATTCCGCAGGAGGAGCACCTCGTCGTGAAGGAGAACGAGGCCTGGCGCCTCGCGACGACCGCGCACGAAACGTCGCGCCGGCTCGAGGCGATCCGCAGCTCCGGCCTCTTCACGGCCCTCCCCGAGGCCGAACAGGTGGTCCTCGCGGGGCACCTCGTGTACGCGCCGTTCGCGAAGGGCGACGTGCTCACGCGGCAGGGGGCCGTCGCGCACTGGCTCTATCTCGTGGTCTCGGGCGAGGTCGAGGTGTTCGTGGATTCCGAGGGCGGCCGGGCGAGCGTGTCGAGGCTTCGGGGCGGCGACTACTTCGGGGAGATGGGGATGCTCACGGGCGAGCCCCGCACGGCGACGGTCGTCGCGCTCACCGACGTCGTTTGCTACCGCCTCGACAAGGAGGGCTTCCGGCACGTTCTCGAGGTGCGCCCCGAGCTCGCTCAGGAGATGTCCGACGTCCTCGCGCGAAGGCGGGCCGAGACCGCGGCGCGGGTCGGGGCCTTGCCCACGGAGGAGGCCCCGCTGCGCGGGGATCTGCTGCGCCGCATTCTGCGGTTCTTCTCGGACGGAAAGGACGCCGCGCTCCCGGCCGCCACGCAGCGCGGCCATGGCTCCGCCTCGCTCGGGAGCGCGTAAGCTCCCGGCGCTCCGGCCCGGAAAATGAAGCTGCTCCCGCTCATCTGGAAGAACGTCCTCCGCAAGAAGACGCGGACGTTTCTCACGCTGGGCTCGATCCTGCTGCCGCTCCTCGCGATCTGCTTCATGGGCACGTTCCTGCACGCGCTGGATTCCCCCGACAAGGAGGGGACGCAGGGCATGTTCCGGCTCGTCACGCGGCATCGCGTGTCGCTGGCGACGCTGTTCCCGCGCGCCTACCAGCAGCAGATCGCAGGCCTCGACGGCGTGGAGGCGGTGACCAACTTCAATTTCTTCGGCGGCAAGTACAAGGACGGCGGCGCGCGCAACACGTTCGTGCGGTTCGCGGTGGAGCCCGGGAACCTCCTGAGGGTCTACGACGACCTGGAGCTGCTCTCGGGCTCCACGGCCGACTGGCTCTCCGACCGCACGGGCTGCATCGTGGGCATGAACATCGCGAAGAACTTCGGCTGGAAGGTCGGGGACCGCATCGTCCTTCAGGGGGACATCTTCCCCATCGATCTCGAGCTCACGGTTCGCGGGATCTACCGGTTGCCGGGCGGCCCCTCCGCGGCGCTGTTCTTCGACCGCCGGTACCTCGACGAGAAGTTCCCGCGGTTCGCGGGGCAGGTCTTCATGGTGTGGGTGAAGGCGCGCGACGCCGCGGCCGTCGAGAGGCTCGGTCCCGAGATCGACGCGCTCTTCGCGAACTCCGCGTACCCCACGCGCACCGAGACCGAGAAGGCGTTCCAGACGAGCTTCGTGGCGATGCTCGGCAACGTGAAGCTCCTCATCGGAGCGATCGGCGCGATCCTCGTTTTCGCCATCGTGCTCATCGCGGCCAACACGATGGCGATGACGGCGCGCGAGCGCATCACGGAGCTGGCCGTGCTGCGCGCTCTGGGCTTCCCGCGGCGGGCGATCGTCGCGCTCGTGCTGGGCGAGGGGCTCCTCCTCGGCCTCGCCGGGGGCCTCCTGGGCCTCGGGCTCTTCGTCCTGCTCGCGCCCTGGCTGAAGGCCGTGCTGCTCGCGACGCCGATGGCGTTCCTGGCGGCCTCGATGCGCGTGTACCCCGGCATCCTCGCGCTGGGCTTCGGCGTCGCCGTGGGCGTGGGCGGTCTCGCGGGCCTCGTCCCCGCGATCCGCTCGGCCCGGCGTCCCATCGCCGACGGACTCCGCCAGGTGGGCTGAAGGAGGTCAGCGCGTGAGACCGAGCTCCGCAAGCGCCGCGACGTCGTTCCGCTCGAAAGCGGCCTCGGCCTCGAGGCTCGTGCGGTCCCGCCCGATCGTGGCGACGGCCAGCGTCTTCCCCTCGCGCCGGTAGGCCACCGTCGCGTCGCGGGCGGCGAGGCTGCCGTGGAGGTCGATGCGATCCCACGCTTCGGCGTGCCCCACGTAGGAGATCGTCACGTCGTAGTGCGCGCTCCAGAAGAACGGCACGGCGTCGAACGGCGTGCGCTCGCCGAGCATGGCGAGGGCGGCGGCGCGGCCCATGCGCTCCGCCACGACCCAGTGCTCGACGCGAAGGCGCTCGCCGGTGCGCGCGTCCTTCCAGCGCGCGACGTCGCCCGCCGCGTAGATCCCCGGCGCGCTCGTCTCGAGGCGCTCGTCCACGAGAACTCCCTTGTCGACCGTGAGACCGGACGTCTCCGCGAGGCCGGTCACGGGGCGGACGCCGATGCCCACGGCGACCAGCCCGGCTTCGAGCACGCTGCCGTCGGAGAGCTTGACCGACTCTGCCGAGATCGACTGTGGGATCCGTCCCAGGTGGAAGACCACCCCGTGCTCCTCGTGGAGCGCCTTCACGAAGTCGCCCACCTCGGGCCCGAGGACCTTCTCGAGCGGACGGCCACCGGGCGCCACCACGTGGACCTCGAGCCCACGCTCCCGGAGCGCCGCGGCGACCTCCAGGCCGATGAAGCTCGCGCCCACGACCACGGCGCGCTTCGCCCCTGCGGCCCGCGCGATGAGCGCGCGACTGTCGGCCAGGGTTCTGAGCGTGTGGACGTGCGGGAGGTCGGCCCCGGGGACCGCGAGCCGCACGGGCTCGGCGCCCGTGGCGAGGAGCAGCCGCTCGAACGGGACGGCCGATCCGTCGCTCAGCGCAACGGCGCGCCCGGCGACGTCGATCGCCGTGACCCGCGTGCCCGTGCGGAGCACGATGTCCTTCTCGGCGTAGAAGTCGGCGCCTCGAAGCGGAATCCACTCCTCGGGGGCCTTCCCGGCGAGATAGTCCTTCGAGAGGTTGGGCCGGTCGACGGGGACGGAGTCCTCGGCGCCGATCATCGTGAGGCTGCCCGCGTACCCCGCGCCCCGGAGCGCCTCGGCCGCGGCGTTGCCCGCGGCTCCCGCCCCGACGATGACGAGGGACGCCGGGTCTCCGGCTCGTTTCGGAGCGGGCTGCTCGGCACGCTTCCCGAGCACGCGGACGAGCCCGGCCTCGATCGCGACGTCGTAGACGGGGATCGCGTTCAGCGCCGGGGCCCGCAGCGCGGCGCCCGTCTTCAGGTCGAAACACGCGTGATGCCAGGGACAGCGCACCGTGCCGTCGACGACGAGACCCTCCGCGAGCGGACCGCTGTAGTGCGTGCACGTGGCGCCCACGGCCGAGACGCGGTCTCCGAGGCGCACGAGGAGCACGGCCTCGTCGCCGGCGTGTCCGAGGAGCGGGCTTCCTTCCGGGAGCGCGTCGAAAGCGATTCCGGCGGAAAAGTCCGGCCCCGAGAGCGTCTGTTCGGTGGACATGGAAGGCCTCCCCGCGGGAAGCCTACTCGAAGGAGTAGTTCCGGATTCTCCGCAGGTCGCCGCGCAGCTCGGCGCGGAAATCGGGATGCGCGATCGACACGAGCGCGGCGCCGCGCTCCCGGAGCGTCATGCCGTGGAGGTTCACGGCTCCGTACTCCGTGACCACCCAGTGGATGTGGCCGCGCGTCGTCACCACGCCGGCGCCGGGAGTCAGCTCGGGCACGATGCGGGAGATGCGGCCTCCCATGGCCGTCGAGGGCAGCGCGAGGATGGCCTTGCCGCCCTTCGACAGGGCCGCCCCGCGGATGAAGTCCATCTGTCCGCCGATGCCCGAGTAGATGCGGTGCCCGATGGAGTCCGCGCAGACCTGCCCGGTGAGGTCCATCTGGAGCGCGGAGTTGATCGCGTGCACCTTGTCGTTCTTGCGGATGAGCGCCGTGTCGTTCGTGCGGTCGCAGGGGTGGAACTCCACGAGCGGGTTGTCGTGCACGAAGTCGAAGAGGCGCTTCGAGCCCGCGACGAAGCTCGTCACGATGCGGCCGGGATGCACGCTCTTGAGGCGGTTCGTGACGGCGCCCGCCTCCACGAGATCGACCACGCGGTCGGAGAACATCTCGGTGTGGATCCCGAGGTCGTGCTTCTCCTTGAGGCGCGCGAGCGCGGCGTCGGGAATGGCGCCGATGCCCATCTGGAGCGTCGAGCCGTCCTCCACGAGGCCGGCGATGAGCTCGCCGATGCGGCCCACCACCACGGTCTCCGGCTCGGCCAGATGCTCGTGGAGCGGGCGGTCGCTGCGGATGAACGCCGAGATGCGCGAGAACGGCACCACGGTGTTGCCGTGCGTGCGGGGCATCTGCTCGTTGATCTCGGCGATCACGAAGCGGGCGGACTCGGCGGCGGCCTTCGCGGCGTCGACCGACGTGCCGAGACTGCAGTTTCCGTGGGAGTCGGGCGGGGAGAGCTGCAGCAGCGCGACGTCGAGGGGGATGCGCCCCGAGCTGAAGAGCCCGGGGATGTCGGAGAGGAAGATCGGGATGAAATCGGCCCGGCCTTCCTGCACGGCCTTGCGCACGGGCGCGCCCGTGAAGAGCGAGATCGACGTGAAGCGCGCGGCGGCGTCGGGCTCGGCGAACGAGGCCGGCCCCGAGGTGTGGAGGTGGTAGATGCGGACGCCCTCGAGGTCGTGCCGGGCCGCCATGGCGCTCACGAGCGGCGTCGGAGTCGCCGCGGCGCCGTGGAGGAACACGCGGTGACCGCTGGCGATGCGGGAGACGGCCTCTTCGGCCGAGACGGCGAGACGGGACCAGTCGTCGTGGTTCATCGGCCCGATCCTCTCAGGTTCCGTGCCTCCCGGGCATGGAGCAAACGCAGGATGGCGGGGATCAGATCACCGGTGGCAGATCCGGCGTGGGATCCCGCCAGACGTGCATGTACCAATAGACGGGCATCGCGACCACGTTGCCGAGAAAGAGGATCACGGCCCAGAGGACCTTGCGGTCCTGCGGAACGCTGGCCGCCTGGAAGAGATGGACGATGTAGAACGCCATCAGCCCGAGGACGAGGACCATCGTCGCGAAGTGCAGGATGAAGAGCACCGCGAAGCCCTGCTGGATCTCCGCTGGCGAGGGGGCCCGTCCGGCCCTTCCGGGGGACAGGAACATGAAGGCGAAAACCGCGAGGAACAGCAACAGGTAGAGGCACGGCCAAACGGTGAGCGCTCCGATCAGGAGCTTCAGGGGCTTCGAGAGCCTCACGGCCCGATCATATCCGCCGCCGGAACGGCGCGACGGTCTGTCCCAGCCAGCTTTCGGGGAAGCTCCGGCCGTCTCCGAGGCCGTACTCGGCGGGCCAGGCGCCGGGCGGGAGATGGCGCGTGCCGAACACCCGGTCCAGTACGGGCAGGTGAACGGCGAAGTTCCGGTCGCGCGCCTCGGGCGCCGACGCGTGATGCCAGTGGTGGTACCGCGGCGTCACGAGGAAGGGCTCGAGCGCGCCGAGCCGGAACCGCACGTTCGCGTGGATGAACACGGCGTGGAACGACACGAACACGAGGTACGCCCCGAGCGCGCGCTCGTCGAACCCGAGGAGGAAGAGCGGCAGGAACGTCAGCCCGCGCGTCGCGATGGTGTCCACGAGGTGGAGCCGCGAGCCCGCCAGCCAGTCCATCGTGGTGCTCGAGTGATGCACGGAATGGAAGCGCCACAGTGCGGGCACCACGTGGAACGCACGGTGCACGGCGTACTGTGTGAGATCGGCCACGAGCACGATCTCGAGAACCTGCAGCACCAGGGGCTGACCCTTGACCGCACCCTGGATCTCCGGACGCGCCGCCCAGGCGAACAGGATGGTCGCGGGCGCGAGCGACAGCCAGGTGGTCACCTGCACGAGCAGGTGGCTCACGAAGAAGTGCACGGAGTCGGTCGTCCAGAGCGGGCGGAAGACGAGCTGCTCCTCGCGGAGCGGACGCCACCTCTCGAGCGGCACGAAGATCACGGCCAGGAGCAGGAGGTTGAGGAGGAACCAGTCCAGCCCGAGCGCCAGGCGCGAGCTCACGGGCCCGGCGATCTCGACGCTCGCCCCGCCCGCGAGCGAGGCCGCGAGCGCGAGACCCATTCCCGTCACGCCGAGGACCTTTCGCCTCCGCGAGAGGGCCGACAGCAGACCGCACAGGAACGCGAGCCCGATGAGCGCCTGGATGAGCCCGCGCACGAGGGGCAGCGGATAGCGGCCGCGGAGATCGGGCGTCGTGAGGAGGTCGGGCATGTGGAGGCACAGCACGCCGCCCGCGGCGAAGACGCCGAGGGCCACCGCGAGGACGCCCGTCGTCCAGCCGGAGCCGGCATGGGTCGGCTCGTCGTCGCCGAAGGCGCGCCTGAAGACGCCGTCGAGGCTCACCGGGAGAGCTTAGACGGTGGACGGCTCCCTCTGCTCGATGAACGCGAGGAGGTCGGCGTTGATGAGGTCCTTGTGCGTCGTGCACATACCGTGCGACAGGCCGGGATACACCTTCAGAGTCGAGCCCGCGACGAGCGGGGCCGCGAGGAGGGCCGAGGCGCCGATCGGCACCATCTGGTCGTCGTCGCCGTGCAGGATGAGCGTGGGCACGTCGATCTTCTTCAAGTCCTCTGTGAAGTCCGTCTCGGAGAAGGCGCGGATGCACTCGAAGGCGGCCGGGAGGCCCGTCTGCATGCCCTGCAGCCAGAACGCGTCGGCCACACCCTGCGATACCTTCGCGCCGGGCCTGTTGGAGCCGAAGAACGGCGCGGCCAGATCCTTGAAGAACTGCGACCGGTCTCCGAGCACGCCGGCCCGGATCTCGTCGAACTTCTCCAGGGAAGGCCGCCGGGATTCGCCGGAGTTTTCAGCATGAGCGGGGTGACCGAGCCGATGAGCACGGCCTTGGCGACGCGCGACGTGCCGTGCCGCCCGATGTAGCGGGCCACCTCGCCGCCGCCCGTCGAATGGCCCACGTGAACGGTGTTCCGGAGGTTCAGGTGGGTGACGAGCGCCGCGAGATCGTCGGCGTAGGTGTCCATGTCGTTGCCGGTCCAGGGCTGGCTCGACCGGCCGTGGCCGCGGCGATCGTGCGCGATGCAGCGGAAGCCCCGGGACGCGAGGAACAGCATCTGGTCCTCGAACGCGTCGGCGCTGAGAGGCCAGCCGTGGCTGAACACGATGGGCTGGCCGCTGCCCCAGTCCTTGTAAAAGATGCGGGCCCCGTCCTTGGTGGTGAGAGTGCTCATGATTCCTCCGCTTGCTTCCCGAAGGTGCAGCAAGTTGAGTGCCGCTCACGGCTCACGAGATGGTCTTCTGGAAGGCCCGCGTGCTCTTGGCCACGAGCACCGCGGAGATGAGGAGCAGGGCTAGCACGTTGGGCCAGAGGTCCACGAAGCTCGCGCCGCGAATGATGATGCCGCGCGAGATCGCGATGAAGTGGGTGGCCGGCAGGATCTTCGAGACGACGAGGAGCGGCGCGGGCAGCGCCGAGATGGGGAACACGTAGCCCGAAAGGAAGATCGACGGCAGGAGGAAGGCCTGGGCCTTCTGCATCGCCTCCATCTGCGTCTTCGCCTGGGCCGAGACCATGAGCCCGAGGGCCAGCAGCGCGAAGAGGTAGATGGTCGAAAGCGTGAGGAGGAGCGTGAGGCTTCCGTGGATCGGAACCCTGAAGACCGTGGTCATGAGGAAGAGGATCACGACGAGCTGCACGAAGCCGAGGGCGAGGTAGGGAAGGAGCTTGCCGAGCACGACGGCCACCGGCGAGGCCGGGGTCACCATGAGCTGCTCGAGCGTGCCGCGCTCCCTCTCGCGCACCACCGAGAACGCCGCGAGGATCGTGCCCGAGAACGTGAGGAAAATCGCGACGAGGCCCGGGATCAGCAGGTTCGCGCTCCGCGAGTCGGGGTTGAAGAGCAGCACGGGGAACGGGCGGAGGGACATCTCTCCGTGCCCCGCCTCCCGGCTCAGCTCCTCGAGCGAACGGCTCAGCGCCAGGCCGTTCACGGCCCCGAGCGTCTGGCTCGAGATGGCGGAGTCGGAGCCGTCGATGAGGACGCGGAAATCGGCGGGCCGGCCCTCGAGCCTGCGGCGGGCATAGTCGGGCGGGATCTCGACGCCCACCGAGGCGCGCCCGGCGACGATCTCCTGCCGCAGCTCGGCGCGCGTCTCGACGGCCTTCGCGACGCGGAACGTCGACGTGTTGACGAGGTCGGCCACGAGCGCCCGGCTCTCGGGCGTGTGGCTCCTGTCGAGGACGGCCGTCGGCACGTTCTTCACGTTCGTGTCGATGACGCCGAAGAGGACGAGCTGGAAGACGGGCACCCCGAGCGCGAACATGAGGGTGCCGCGGTCGCGCAGCATCTGGATGCCCTCCTTGCGAAGGACGGAGAGGAAACCGCTGAAGACGTTCACGAGGGACCTCCCTTGGCCCGCGCCTCGGCCTGGAGGCGCGTGAGGCGGACGAAGACGTCTTCGAGAGACGCGGTGATGGGGCGGAGG
>JAEUQS010000610.1 GCA_016789625.1 Acidobacteriota bacterium
AGCTGCAGCACGGTCTCGACGTGGTGCGTGATCGGGAAGAGATCGAGGAGCGCGCCGTCCGCGACTTCGTAGCGCGCGGCGAGCGCCTTCACGTCGCGGGCGAGGGTCGCCGGATCGCACGACACGAGGACGAGCGCCTGCGGCCGCAAGCGGAGGAGCGCGGCGCGCACGGCCGGCGAGAGTCCGGCCCGAGGAGGGTCGGCCACGCTCACGTCCACCGGCCCGCGGGCCTTGGCGAGGAAGGACTCGGCGGTCCCGCGCACGGTCGCGAGGCGCGTGAAGCCCGCGGCGCCGAACGCGCGTGCGTTCGTGGCGAGATCCGCGGACGAGGCTCCGTCGGGCTCGACGGCCGTCACCCGGAAGCCGCGCGCGAGGAGCGGCCACGAGAGGAACCCGGCGCCCGCGTAGAGGTCCCACGCGGCCCCGCGGGACGACACGCCGTCGAACCCGAGCACGACCTCGTTCAGGAACGCGTCGAGGAGATATCGGTTTCCCTGGAAGAACGAGGACACCGACACGGTGAACGCCGCGCCGCCGGCCGGGAGCGAAAGCGTGGTCGGCCCGTCCTCCGCGAGCACCCGACCTTCGGAGTCCGACACCCGCGCGCCATCGAACACGCGCCTGAGCTGGGTGACGGCGGCTTCGGGGCTGCTCTGCCCCGCGAGGAGGAGCTCGGCCAATACGGTCCGCCCGTCCAGGCTCTCGAGCGTCCGCAGCTCGCCGGCGGGAAGGGAGATCGGCGCGGAGGAGAGGCGCGCCAGGAACGCGGGAGACCCGATCTCGCACGCGGAGGAGAGCGGCGCGACCGTGTTCGAGCGGGGCGCGTAGAAGCCGATCGCGCCGGCGCCGTCGACGTGGAGGCGGTTACGCAGCCGATACCCCGGCGGCGAGGCGTGGAAGCGCAGCGGAGGAACGTTCGCGAGACCCCCGAGCCGGCGGAGCGCGTCCGTCACGAGCGCCGTCTTCAGCTCGCGGTGCGCGTCGAGCCGTGCGCCGTTCCAGTCGCAGCCGCCGCAGAGACGGCTCGCCGCGAGCGGGCACATCTCCGCGGTGGAGCGCCGGACCGGTCCCGGAACGAGCACCTCGCGGAGAACGCCCTGCACGAGCCTCGGGCTCTCGGAAACCGATATCGCGCGCACGCGATCGCCGGGGAGGCCGCCCTCGACCAGCACGACCCGCCCGTCGAGCCGTCCGAGGCCCGCGCCTCCGGGGACGACCCTCTCGACGTCGAGATCGAAGGGCTCAGACATCGAAGAGCGTCAGGGGCGGAAGCGCGAAGAGCTGCCGCACGCGCCGCATCTCGAGGAGCCGGCGCATCCTCTCGACGGCAGTTCCGGCGAGGCCCTGCGGAGAGCCGAGGTCCTGCGCGACACCAACGGCGAGCGCTTCGCGGGCCGCGGGGTCGAGGGTCTTCGCGAGCGCCTTCAGGAGCGAGCCCTCGATCGCAACGAGCTCCTCCTCGAGCGCATCGAAGCTCGTCGACGGCTCGAGCGCCCGCAGCTTCCCGAGAGCCTTCTCGAAAGCCGTCCGGGCCTTCCCCTCGTGGGAGAGAGCCGCCGTTTCGAGTCCCTGGACGACGCGCGCGAGCCGCTCGGCGGGGCTCCCTCCCCCCGATGCCGCGGCCGGCGCGGCGGTGCCCACGAGCCCGCGGCGCTCCAGCTCCCAGCGCTCCTCCACGGCGTTCGCGCAGTACGAAATCGACGACACCTTGGAGGTCACGCCGCGGAGCCTCTTCTTGTCGAACGTCTCGCGCACCGCGCGGATCACGGTGTCGACGGGAATCCCCGCGTCCCGCCAGGAGGCGATGAGCTGCCAGTCCTTCGAGGAGAGGAGGAACGGCGTGCCCCTCTCGGCGATGAACACCTCTTCCAGCGCCGTCCCGTAGGCCGACTCCGCAGCAGGGTCGTCAGCGTTTCCGGTTTCGGTCATGGAGGATCCGGAGGCCGTGGAGCGTGAGATCGGGGTCCACCGTGGCGAGGTCGGGCGAAGCGTCGGCGAAAAGCGTCGCGAGGCCGCCGGTCGTGACGACCTTGGCGCCGGGCCAGCCGTTCTCCTCGCGGAGCCGCGCGATGAGCCCTTCGGACATCGCGACCGTGCCCCAGTAGAGCCCGGACTGGATGCTCCAGGCGGTGGTCTTTCCGACGACCTTCTGAGGCTTCCCGATGTCCACGCGAAAGAGCCGCGCCGCGCGCGTGAAGAGCGCGTCCGCCGAGATCTTCGCGCCCGGGCAGATGACGCCGCCCAGGTAGTCGCCCTGCGGGGAGACGACGTCGAACGTCGTCGCCGTTCCGAAGTCCACGACGATGCACGGGCCGCCGTGCCGCTCGAACGCGCCCACGGCGTTCACGATGCGGTCGGCCCCCACCTCCTGCGGCATGTCGTAGAGGATGCGCATTCCGGTGCGGAACCCGGGAGCGATCACCTGCGCCTCGAAGTGGAAGAGCTCCTTGATCGCCTGCTTGAGCGGGTACTCCTGCGACGGGACGACCGACGAGATGATGACGTTCTTCACCTCGGGAAGCGCGAGGCCCTTGGCCGCGTGCAGCTCCCGCAGCAGGAGGACGTGCTCGTCGGACGTGCGCTCGCGGATCGTCGTGACCCGCGCCGTCGCCACGAGGCTCTCGCCGGCGAAGTAGCCCAGCACCGTGTTCGTGTTCCCGACGTCGATCGTGAGGAGGAATGCCATCGGTGGGAACTTAACCCAACTGGATGGCATCCCCCGAGAGGATCGTCTCCACGCCGTCGCCGGTCTCGAGGCGGAGGAAGCCGTCGGCGGTGACGCCGAGGAAACGGCCCGTCTTCTTCTCGCCCTTCTCCCCGTCGCGAACCTCGAGGAGGTCGCCCTCGCGGTGGGCGCCGAGCTCGGCGAAGGCCGCCGGGATGTCGACGTCCTCCTCGCCGAGCGCCTCGTCGAGGATCTCGAGGAGCACGAGGAGCGGCACCTCGCCGCGCAGCCGCGCCGGATCCACGCCGCATTCGGCGAGAGAGGTCGCGCCCGGAAGGCCCTGGGCGTCCAGCTCGGCACGTGTGGCCCCGACGTTGATGCCGATTCCCGTGATCGCGTAGCCCTCTTCGCCGCTCACCCGTGCCTCGACCAGAAGGCCGCCCAGCTTCAGCCCCCCGACCACGAGATCGTTCGGCCACTTGAGCCTGACGTCGAGGCCGTAGCGCGAGGAAAGCCCCCGCGCGAGCGCGAGACCGCGCAGCATCGGCACGCGCACCCGCTCCGGCCCCTCCGGCCAGGGCGTGACGAGCGAGACGGCCAGCGCGTCGCCGGGAAACGTCAGCCAGGTGCGGCCCGAGCGGCCCCGGCCTTCGGTCTGCACGCGCGCGCTCACCACCGTGACGAGGATCTCGCTGTCGTCGGCGAGGAGGCTCTCCACGAACGCGCGCGCCACGTCGTTCGTGGAGGTCACCACGTCGAAGACGACCAGGTTCTCGATGTTCTCGAAACGCGCGCCACCCAGGGGCGCGCGCGCTCCGAGCGGCGACGGTCGCAAGCTCACGATCTCAGGAAAGGTTACCCGAAAGCCGGTTTCGCTTCTCGATCAGCTCGGCGAGCTGCCGCTTGCTCTTCACGACGACGTCCTCGGGCGCGCGGGAGAGGAACACCGTGTTGTTGAGCTTGCCCTTGAGGGCCGCGATCTCCCGATCCAGGCCGGCCAGCTCCTTCTCGAGACGGGCCTTTTCCTCCACGGTCAGCTCCTTCACGGGCAGCAGCACCACGAGACCGGCGCCCGCCACGCGATCCCGGAACGCTCCGGGCATCTCCACCTGCTCCGCGATCTCGAACCGCGTGAGCCGCGCAACCCGCATCGCCATCGCGCGGAACGGCCCGAGCGCTTCCGCCACGGGCCCGGCGGGGAGCTCGATCCCGGCTTCCAGCTCGGCCGTCTGCGCGAGACCGCGCTCGGCCCTGAGGTTGCGAATGCGCGTCACGGCGGCGCGCAGGATGTCCACGGCCTCGGCGGCCACGGGGTCGTTCCATTCGGGGTTCGGCACCGGAAACTTCGTGACGGGCAGCGTCGCGCCGTCGCCGTTCAGCGCCTCGCGGATCTCGCAGGAGATGAACGGCATGTACGGATGCAGGAGCGCCAGCGAATCCAGGAGCACGTGGTGCAGCACCGCGCGGGAGGCCGCCTTCTGCGCCTCGGGGGCCTCCTCGTCGCGCAGGAGCGGCTTCACGAGCTCGAGGTAGCCGTCGCAGAAATCCGACCAGAAGAACTGGTAGAGAGCGTTCGCGGCCTCGTCGAAGCGGAACACCTCGAGGGACGCGTCGACGCGCGCGATCGCCTCGCTGAGCCGCGTGAGGATCCAGCGGTCCAGCGTGCCCAGCTCCTGGAACGGCGGCAGAGCCGGAGCGTCTTCGTCGCCCAGCATCGTGATCGCGAACCGGGCCGCGTTCCACACCTTGGTGGCGAACGCGCGGGAGCTGGCCACGCGGGTCGTGCCGAACGGCAGGTCCTTGCCGGTGCCCGAGAGGACGGCGAGGCTGAAGCGCACGGCATCGGCCCCGAACTCGTCGCACATGTCCAGCGGGTCGATGACGTTGTTCTTCGTCTTCGACATCTTCTGGCCCTTCTCGTCGCGCACGAGACCGTGGAGGACGACGTCCCTGAAGGGCACGCGGCCGTCGAACCAGCAGCCCGCCATGATCATGCGGGCCACCCAGAAGAACAGGATGTCGAAACCCGTCACGAGGACGCTCGTGGGATAGAAGCGCTCGAAGTCCTTCGTCTTCTCGGGCCAGCCGAGCACCGAGAGGGGCATCAGCCAGGAAGAAAACCACGTGTCGAAGACGTCGGGGTCGCGTGTCCAGCCCAGAGCCGGATCGGGATCCGGCTCCCCGGGCTTGGGCACGAACACGTTGCCTTGGGCGTCGTACCAGGCGGGGATCTCGTGGCCCCACCAGAGCTGCCGCGACACGCACCAGTCGCGGATGTTCCTCATCCACTCGTCGTACGTCTTCTTCCAGCTCTCGGGCG
>JAEUQS010000652.1 GCA_016789625.1 Acidobacteriota bacterium
GCCACGGTCCTCGTCGAGGGTGAGACGGGCACGGGCAAGGAGCTCGTCGCGCGCGCTCTCCACGCGGAAGGCTCGCGCCGGAGCCGCCCGTTCGTGGCCGTGAACTGCGCGGCGATTCCCGAGTCGCTCCTCGAATCCGAGCTGTTCGGCCACGAGCGGGGTGCCTTCACGGGCGCTGCGGCGCGCTACCTGGGCCGGGTGGAGACGGCCGAGGGAGGCACGCTCTTCCTCGACGAGGTGGGCGAGATGCCGCTCGCGGTCCAGGCCAAGCTCCTGCGCTTCCTGCAGTCGGGCGAGGTCGTGCGGCTCGGAGGCGGCACGCCCCGCCGCGTGGACGTGCGCGTGGTGGCCGCGGCCAGCAAGCCCCTGAAAGACCTCGTCGCCAAGGGGCTCATCCTCGACGCGCTCTACTACCGGCTCAACGTCGTGCCGCTGTCGCTCCCGCCGCTCCGCGAGAGGGGCGAGGACGACATCCGCCTCCTCGCGACGCACTTCCTCGAGCGCTGGGCCGGCATCTACCGCCGCGCCGTCGCGTTCGATCCCGAGACCCTCGCGCTCCTCACGGCCCATACCTATCCGGGAAACGTGCGCGAGCTGGAGAACCTCGTTCACCGGCTCGTGGCGCTCGCGCGCGGTCCCCTGATCCTGCCCGGGGACCTGCCCGAGGAGCTGCACCGGCCCTTCCCGACTCCGGCGACCGTCGCCTTGCGCGACGAGGCCCCAGCCAGCCTGTCGGCCCTCGAGGCACGGCGCCGCCAGTCCCGGCATCTCTTCTCTCTCTGGGAGACGCGCCTCGCGGAGCGCGCGGTGGAGGAGGCCGGCGGAAGCGTCTCAGAAGCCGCGCAGCGCCTGGGCGTCCACCGCGCAACGCTTCATCGCATGCTCCGCCGCGGCGAAGACTCCTGACGTCGCTTCGCGCGCGACGTGTCGCACCGGTTGCGACAGTGAACTCTCACCAACTGTCGCAGCCCGCGCGACAGCGCCCTCCACGAAGGCGGCTCGCCCCGGCCCTGCGGACGGCATGCGAATTGAAAGCCCGCAGCGGGGGTCCTCCCATGAGAAAACTCAACCGAGCCGCCGTCCTTCCCGTGCTCGTCGCGACCTCTCTCCTCGCGGGGCCCGAGCCGCCGCTCGACCTCCGCTTCGACGAGCGGCCCGCGGCCGTCGACACGAAGCCCGATCCCGCGGAGCTCGCCGCGGCTCCTGTTCATTCGGAGCCGCTCGCGCCCCAGGCGCTGACCGGCGCATCCGCTTCCCTGTTCGTGCCCATCGTGCTGTCCTCGGCCGGCGTTCCGCCGTCGTTCTTCACGTCGGAGCTCACGCTCACCAACCGGGGCGAAAAGGACGCCTCGGTGGACCTCACGTACACCGCCGCCTTCGGGGACGGCACCGGCACGGCACACACCACGCTCGCCGCGGGCCGCCAGCTCACCGTACCCGACGCCATCGAGTGGCTGCGCTCCCTCGGGGTCCCGCTCCCGGCCTCGGGGAACCGCGGGGGCACGCTGCTCGTGCGTTTCTCGGGCCTCGCCTCGCCCTCCGACGGCGCCGTCTCGGTGCGCACGACCACCTCGGTGGCCGAGGGACGTGCCGGGCTCGCCTACGCCGGCACCAACCTGCGCGCGCTGCCCCGCGCGCCCGCGCTGCCCGACAGCGGCTCGATCTCCTCGCTCGAGACGTTCCGTGCCCCGGACTCCGCGCCCGGCGAAACCCTGCCGTCGCCGGCGCCGGCGACCGCGCCCGGAGCCGGTCTCTCCACGTTCGAGGGACAGGATCCCAACGGCACGTGGAGTCTCTACCTCGCCGACGACGCCTCGAGCGACGCGGGTGCGCTGGACCGCGGATGGTGTCTCGTGTTCACGCTCCCTTCGGGCAGCCCCGCCGAACGTTGCAGCGACACGCGCGTCGTCATTCCCGGCACCGGTACCGGAGCGACGGGTGGAGCGCCCGCCAGCCTCTACCCCACGACGATCTCCGTCTCGGGCCTCACGGGCCCCATCCAGAAGCTCGTCGTGAAGCTGAAGGGCCTTTCGCATTCCTACCCCGACGACATCGACGCGCTCCTCGCCGGGCCCGGCGGCCGCAACGCCATGATCCTGTCCGACGTCGGCGGCGGCACCGACGTCTTCGGTGACGTGACCTTGGACGACGCGGCGCTCACGCTCTACCTCGGCGGTCTGAGGCAGGACGACAGAGACCGCACCAACGTCGCGTTCGTGAATCCGGGAACCGAGGGTGACGTCGTCCTCAAGCTCACCGTCCACAACGGCTCGAAGACGGCTCCGCAAACGCGGGTCCTCCCCGACGAGCGCCTCGCGCCGGGACAGTTCAAGCAGCTCTCGGGTCTCCTCGCGGGCACGGGCTTCACGAGCGGCTGGCTGAAGGTGGAGAAGACGCTGGGCTCGGCTCCCCTCGTGCTCTACGCCGTCACCAACGACCAGGGCACGTCCGACGGCAGCTACGTTCCCCCCTACGACGCGCGGGCCGCGCGCGGTCTCCGCGAGCTCGTGATCCCCGCCGTGGTCGAGAGCGGCGCGTTCACGTCGGAGGTCGTGCTCACCAACGTGAACTCCCTCTCGACGCTCCAGCTCACGCTGTCGTTCGTGTCCGAGAAGATCACCGCCTCGAGCCAGACGGCCACCACGACGCTGAGCCTCGCGCCGGGCGAGCAGCTCGTCATTCCGAGCTTCGTGCAGTACCTGAGAGACCGCGGCGTCACGGGCGTCGGACCGGCCGGCACCGGCTTCGCGGGGCCGCTGTTCCTGAGCGTGTCCTCCGGCAGCTCGGTCGAGGGCCTCTTCGCCGGCGCCCGCACGTCGGCTCCCGGTGGTGCCGGGCGCTACGGAGTCTTCTATCCCGCGGTGCCGCCCGACACGAGCGGCGGGGCGGTGTGGGTGCACGGCCTGCAGCAGGACGCGCAGAACCGCACGAACCTCGCGCTCGTGAACCTCAGCACGTCGGCCACCCCTCAGCAGTTCAAGGTGGACTTCTTCGACGGCGCCACGGGCCTGCCCGCGGGCAGCATCTCGAGCATCTCCGTGCCCGCGAGGAGCTGGCTGCAGATCGGAACGGTCCTGTCGCAGGCGAACCCCGGCACGGCGAACGCGTACGCGAAGGTCACCCGGACGACCGGCTCGAGCGGCTTCGTGGCCTACGCCGTCCTCAACGACGGCGCGGGCCCCGGACAGAGGTCGGGCGACGGCGCGTTCCTCCCCGCCGAGCGCGACTGTGCGTACTCGATCCCGGCGTCGCGCACGCACGGCTGGTCCGGAGGGCCGGGCAGCGCGAGCCTCACCGCGGGGACCGGCTGCTTCTGGGACGCCCGCAGCGACGTCTCGTGGATGTCCGTGACCTCGGGGCCCGACGGCAGCGGCGGCGCGACCGTCTCGTACCGGCTCGACGCGAACAGTTCGGCCCAGCAGCGCACGGGAATGCTCGAGGTGGCCGGGCGGGCCGTCACCGTGACGCAGCTCGGGAACTCGCCGGGCACCTACGACGGCGTCTGGACGGGCACCACGAGCCAGTCGCGGCCCATCGGCTTCACCATCGACCGCAACGAGGTGACCTCGCTGAGCCTCTCCCTGAACGTCACGCTGGGACAGTGCCGCGTCGAAGGAGCGTTCACCGTCGAGCCCTCGCCGCGGCCCGTGGTCGTCGGCAACGCCCTTTCGGCCAGCTTCTCGGTCGCCGGGCAGGGTGGCGGGGCGTCCATCAGCCTGACCTCCACGTTCAGCGCGCCCAAGTCCACGTCGGGCTCGTTCAGCGTCCCCCTGATCATCGCGGGCAGCTCCGTGTGCATCGGGTTCGGCAGCGGCGTTTCCTTCACGGCCACGCGGCCGTGAACGAAGGTCAGCCGCGATCGAGCTGCAGGAGATCCCAGAGGTTGCCGTAGAGATCCTGGAACACCGCCACCGTTCCATAGGGCTCGACCTTGGGCTCGCGCACGAACGGGATGCCTTCGGCGACCATGCGGTTGTAGTCGCGCCAGAAGTCGTCGGTATTCAGGAAGAGAAAGACGCGGCCGCCGCTCTGGTTGCCCACGAACGGCTCCTGCTCCGGCTTCGAGGCCCTCGCGAGGAGGATCGTCGCCCCGCCCGGCGGCATTCCGGGTGGGGCGACCACGACCCAGCGCTTGTCCTGGTCGGGCTGGTACGTGTCTTCCACGAGCGTGAAGCCGAGCTTCCGCGTGTAGAAGTCGTTGGCCTCGTCGTAGTCGCGAACCACCAGGGCGACGTGCACGAGGGACTGCTTCATCCCGTCCATCCTCTCAGCTCGCCGAGCCGCGGAGGAAGCGCCCCGGCGTCTCCCCCAGCTCCCTGCGGAACGCGGCGATGAACGCGCTCGGGCTCTCGTAGCCCACGTCGATCGCGACCGCGGTGACCGCGCGCCCCCCGGCCAGGTGCTCCACGGCGCGGAGGAGCCGCGCGCGCAGCCGCCAGGCCTCGAGGGTGAGGCCCGTCTCGG
>JAEUQS010000174.1 GCA_016789625.1 Acidobacteriota bacterium
CGTGCTCGAGACGAAGACCCGGGCGATCCTCGCCGAGGTCGACGCGCTCCTCACGAAGGGTGTCGACGAGTTCAACGCGAAGGTGAAGGCGGCGGAGGTGCCTCCGGTAGCGATCCTTCCGAAGGATGTCCTTTCGAAGGAGCCGAAGAAGGGCTGAGGCGGAGCTCGAGGAAGCGTTCGAGCCTCTCGTCCGGGCTGGCCCCGTGAAGCCGCTGGGCCAGCCGGGTACACCCGGCCTCCGGATCCAGCCGGCAGCCGCGCAGCAGGACCTCCTCGACGGCCAGGGGAAACCCGCTGGCGAGGAGGTCCTCGAGCACCGCCTCCGCGTCGACGGCCCGGCCGGCCGCCGAAAGCACGTCGACCCTCGTGAGCCCGACCAGCGCGGCCGTCCGTCCCTTGGCAATACCCGATATCGACTCGAGCTCGGCATCCAGCCGGGCGGCGCCGGCGGCGGAGACCAGAGCCGTGGTCGCGAGGGACCCGCGCTCGGTGAGGAGCAGCCGGTCCGCGGCCGCAGCGTCGCCCCGGCTCACGGCACCCCGGAGGCGCGCCAGGAGGTCGCTCTCGGGCTCGCGCTCGGGGGCGCCCTCCGGCAGGGCGGCGCGGAGGTCGGCCGGGAGATCCCGGTAGGCGCGTCCCGTGCCGCGCGCGACCGCCGTGAGCCAGTCGGAGAGGAGCTGGGCCGAGCCGAAGACCCGGCCGGCATAGAGGCGCGCCCCAGAGAGCACGGCCTCGGAGTCGCCGCGCAGGAGCGGCGCGACGGCGAGGGAAGGCGAGGCCACCTGCCGCTCGTCGTACGCGCCCGGGGCCCGGGGACGGGCCAGACAGAACAGGTCCCGGGGCGCGCGGTACTCGAGGAGCAGGTTGTCGTCGCTGTTGTCGATCGGCGCGCCCGCGGCGATCCAGTCCACGGTGGGTGGCGAGAAGCGCTGCAGGAGAAGGACGTCGCGGGGCTCGAGGAGGCCGAGGGGCGCGAGCTGCTCCCTCACGCCGAACGAGGCCAGCCGGGCCCCGAGCGCGCTCACGTCGGGCGCGCGGCTCGCGCGGCTGCCCACGAGCACGACGTCGAGGCTCGCCGTCTCCCAGAGGGTCACGTTCGCGAACGCGGAGCGAAAGGACCTCAGGGTCGCCGCGAGGAGCGGGTCGGAAAGCTCGTAGGCCTGGAGCCACTGGACGTAGATCCCGTCCTCCCGGAGCCTCTCCCGGGCGCTCCGGTAGAACTCCGTCGCGAAGAGCGATCCGGTGCCGGCAGTCCACGGATTGGACGGCTCCGACACGATGACGTCGTACTTTCGCGGGGTCGAGAGCAGGTACGACCGCGCGTCGTCGGCGATGAAGCGGGCGCGCGGGTCCGAGAGCGGATCACCGCTCCAGGCGTCGAAATGCGCGGCCGCGGCCGGCATGGTGCGCACGATGTCCACCACGTCGAGACGCCGCACGGGATGGCGAAGGACCGCTCCGCTCGTGACGCCGCTCGCGAGCCCGATGACGAGAACGTCGCGGGCCTCCGGCGCGAGGAGGAGCGGGAGGTGTCCGAGAAGGAGCTGGGTGGGCTGATCACCCGGCGCGGACGCGTCGGGCTTCCCGTTCACGAGGAGGGAGAGCGCGTCTTCCGTGCCGCGGCTCCTGAGGACCAGCACGTGAGCCGCCGGGTCGTCCCGGTGGAAGACCACCTCGCGACGGGCGATGGCGGCCCGCGTCTCCCCGAAGGTCCCGATCGGCGTCCTGCGGAAGACCGCCAGCGAGAACCAGGCCTGGTTCCACCTGGGGAGAAAGGCGCCCAGTGCCGCGACCGCGAGGGCCGCGACGACCGCGCGACGGAGGGCAGTCCCATGGGACTGCTTCGGCGTTCCTTTGGGATCCCCGAGGATCGCGACGATCCCCGACGCCGCGCTCGCGATCGCGGCCACCTCGAGGAGCCGCTGCGTTCCGAGCCACGGCAACAGGAACAGCCCGGTCGCGAGCGCTCCCGAGACGTTGCCGAGCGTGTTCGCCGCGTAGATCCGCCCCGTCTCGCGCCCCACCGAGGACGCCGAGGCGAGCAGCGCTTTCACGAGGATCGGGATCGAGACCCCCATGCAGAGCGCGGGAAGGAGGATGAACAGCAGACACGTCGCGAGCTTCAGAAGACCCCAGGCCTGATACCCGAGATCGGTGGGAGGGAGCTCCTGAGCGATGCGGCCGATGCCCCAGGGCAAGAGCGGATAGAGCGGAAGCGGGAGCAGCACGAGCAGGCCCGTGGCGATCTGGAGCGCCCCGAAGAAGCGGAGGGGGTCCGGGATCCGGGATTCGAAGCGCGCGAGGAGCGCGCTCCCCGCGGCGATTCCAGCCACGAAGGCCGCGAGGATGGCCGCGAACGACTGCGTGCTCCCGCCCATCACCACCGAGAACGCCCGGGTGAAGCCCACCTCGAACGTGAACGAGATGAAACCCGCGAGGAAGGCGACGAGGAGCCCGAGCCTCACACCAGCGCCCGCCGGGCGGAGGCGCGGCTCGGCCTCCCGGGAGGCCGCGGCGCGGACGGTCCCGGCGCGCCCCGCGGCGAGAAGCGCCACCAGACCGACGGCGGCGTTCCCGACGGCCAGGGCCATGAGGCTGGCGTTGAGGCCGAGGACGGGGATGAGGAGCATCGCCATCGCGAGGCTCCCGGTCACGGCCCCGGCCGCGTTGCTCGCATAGAGGAGGGACGCGCTGCGCCCCACGAGACGGAGGGACGCGGCGTCGAGCCGCACGAGCGCGGGATACGTGCCGCCCATGAGGAATGTGGGCGGCACGAGGAGCGCCATCGCGGTTGCGGCCTTCAGCGCGAGAAGGCCCGGGCTCGTGGGGGCGAGTCCCGAGCTGCGCGCCCAGGCGAGGTAGAGCTCGCCCGCCCACCCGGCCAGAGCGGGGTAGGCCACCGCGTAGGCGCCCACTCCCAGCTCCAGCCAGCCGAAGAGCGCGAGCGGCGATCGCACCCGATCGGCGAGAGGCCCCAGAAAGCGGCTTCCGAGCGCGAGGCCCGTCATGAACGCCGCGAGGACGAGGGCGTAGGAATGCGAGCTGACGCCGACGAAAAGGAGGAGGAGCTTGCTCCAGAGAACCTGGTAGCCGAGCCCGAGCGCTCCGCTCAGGAAAAACAAGACCAAGATCCCCCGGCGCATCGGCGCCATCCTCGCCTGCTCCCGGGGACCGTGTCGAGGCCCGGGACCTCTTCCCGACCCGTCAGGCCTTGCCTGCGGCCACGTCCTTGAGGAAGCCCACGAGGCCTTTGAAGTAGGCCTCCTGATCGTCGTACATCGCCATGTGGCTGCCGTTCTCGCACACGACGAGGCGGCTCCTGGGGATGAGCTTCGCCATACGTTCCTTGTCTTTCACGCTCATCGTGTCGTGCCGGGCTGCGAGGAGGAGCACGGGGACCTCGATCTTCGGAAGGTCTGCCCAGCGGTCCCAGCTCTTGAAGTTGCCCGTGATGACGAACTCGTTCGGGCCCTGCATGGTGCCGTAGACCTTGGTCGCGAGCTTCTTGAACGCGCGCTCGACGGGCTCGGGCCAGGGGTTCGTGCGGCA
>JAEUQS010000722.1 GCA_016789625.1 Acidobacteriota bacterium
ACTTCGTGGTCGAGTGGACGACCACGTCGCAACCGAGATCGAGAGGCTTCTGGAAGTACGGCGTCGCGAACGTGTTGTCCACGACGACGCGGATCTTGTGACCGCTCTTCTCGCCGGCCTCCTTCGCGAGGAGCGCGAGGGCGGCGAGGTCCGAGATCTCCATCGTGGGGTTCGTGGGCGTCTCGACGAAGAGCATCTTCGTCTGCGGCGTGAACGCCGCGCGCACGAGCTCGAGGTCGGTGGTGTCGACGTAGTCGAACGTGACGCCGAAGTTCTGCAGCACCTTCGAGAAGAACCGGTACGTGCCGCCGTACGTGTTGCGCGACACGAGCACGTGGTCGCCCTGGGCCACGAACGAGAGCATCAGCGTCGTGGTGGCGGCCATGCCCGAAGCGAACGCGTGCGCCGCGGCTCCGTTCTCGATCGCCGCGAGGAGCTCCTCGAGCGCGAGACGCGTGGGGTTCTTCGTGCGGGCGTACTCGTAGCCCTGCTTCGGGTTGCCGAAGCTCTCCTGGACGTACGTGGACGTCTGGAAGATGGGCACGATCACGGCGCCCGTCATGGACTCGGGGTCCTGGCCGGCGTGGATGCAGAGGGTCGAAAGGCCTACGGGACGGTTCGTTTTCACAGAATCCCCTGACTCATGTAGCGCTCGATGCCATCGGGAAGGATCGTCACGATGCGTTTTCCGGGGCCCAGGCGCCTCGCGATGCGCCGGGCCGCCGCCAGGTTGCAGCCGGCGGAGCCGCCCACGAGGAGCCCCTCGGTGCGGGCGATCTCGCGCACGGTGGCGAAGGCCTCTTCGTCGTCGACCATCTGGACCTCGTCGATGAGCTCTTTGGGCAGGATCTCGGGCCAGAACGACTGCCCGATGCCCTCCACGCGGTGAGGTCCGGCTTTTCCCCCGGCGAAGATCGAGCCCTCGGGCTCCACCACGACGCGAAGGAGGTTCGGGTTCCGCTCGCGCAGGTAGCGCACGGTGCCCACGAACGTGCCGCTCGAGCCGCAGCCGATCACCGCCGCGTCCACGCGCCCCTCGAGCTGCTCCCAGATCTCGGGGCCGGTGTTGTCGTAATGGGCCTGGGGGTTCGCGGGGTTCGAGAACTGCTGGGGCACGAAGCTGCCGGGAATCTCGGCCGAGAGCTCCAGGGCCTTTCGGATGGAGCCGCTGATGCCTTCGTCGGTCGGGGTGGTGACGACCGTGGCCCCGAGTGCGGCCATGAGCTTCTGCTTCTCGATGGAGTACTTCTCGGGCACGCAGAGGATGACCGTGTAGCCCCGTTGGGCGCCCACGAGCGCAAGGCCGATTCCGGTGTTGCCGGCGGTGGGCTCGATGATCGTGGCGCCCGGGGTGAGCCGGCCGTCCCGCTCGGCGGCCAGGATCATCCCGATGCCGAGCCGGTCCTTCACGGAGCCGCCGGGGTTCATGAACTCACACTTGGCGAAGACCTCGGCGACATCCCGGCCGAGAAAGCGGCGGAGTCGCACGACGGGGGTACTGCCGATGAGATCCAGGACGGAATCGACGACGGTGAGCGGACGCGCAGCGGCGACGGTCATTGGGCTCTTTCTACGAGGTGGAGAGTTCCCGCGTCCAAAGAAAAACGGGAGCGGCCGTGAGGCCGCTCCCGTGAGTCTAAGCGCCTGAGAGAACCCCTTCCCTCTTACCCCCGACCAAACTATCGAGGCCTCTGGCGCGAAGCGCCAGGGTGGAAGGTCTGGAAACCCATAAGTGGGTTTCCAGGTTCAGGTTATCGACCGGAGCCCGTGCGACGGTCGCGGTAGCACTCTTTGCAGTAGACGGGCTTGCCGTTGGTGGGGTTGAAGGGGACCTGGGTCGCCTTGCCGCACGCGTCACAGGTGACGTTGTACAGCGAGCGGGGGCCGCCCTCGCCCATGCCACCCGTCTTGCGACGGTCGCGGCAGCCGCGGCAGCGCTTGGGCTCGTTGGAGAAGCCCTTCTGAGCGTAGAACTCCTGCTCGTTCGCCGAGAAGATGAAGGGGGCGCCGCAGTCGATGCAGTTGATGGTCTTGTCCTGGTACATGAGAACTCCGTGGTGGTCTTTCCACCCGTGGTTTGGAAGGCATCGCTCCGTGCCGGGAATCGGCACGCGAACTCAATTCGCCTCGAATTGAACTTGGGAAACCTTTACCGGCTCCGGGACGTCGGGAGGCTTCGGTGGGGCCGTTTCCCCGATGGGGCCCCTGGGACGATGGACTGGGAACCGACCTCCTCTACCGAGTGAACCTTAGAGCCAGTCGAGGATCCGAGGGATGGGACCACGGGATACCACGGGCCGTTACTGGAGTATGAAAGCGGAGAACCGGGGAGAACGCAAGGGAAAAATGAGCACCCGTTCAAGCGTGAAAGCCTCACGCACGGCGTGCGGGACCGAACCTGATGTTGTCAATGAGCCGGGTCTTCCCCAGAAAAGCGGCCACCGCGAGGAGGACGGGACGATCGATGGTGGTCACCGGCTGCATCGATTCGGCGTCCACGAGGTCGAGCGCGTCGACGCGGAACGCGGGTACGGCCTCGAGGCCTTTGCGTACCGCTCGGAGGATCGTCGCGGCGTCCTTCTCGCCCAGCTCGTGCACGAGATGCCCCGCGAGGAGCGCGCGGAAGAGCCCGGGCGCGACGGCGCGCTCCTCGGGCGTGAGGTACTGGTTGCGGGAGGAGAGCGCGAGCCCGTCGGGCTCGCGCACCGTGTCGTGGACGAGGAGCCGCAGCGGGAACCCGATATCGGTTACCAGCCGCTTCACCACGGCCGCCTGCTGCGCGTCCTTGGCGCCGAAGACGGCGAGGTCGGGCCCCACGAGGGCGAAGAGCCGCGCGACGACGGTGGCCACGCCGTCGAAGTGGCCGGGCCGGCGCGCCCCCTCCATGCCCTCGGAGACGCCCGCGACGTGGATGGTCGTGGAGAAGCCCTCGGGGTACATCTCGTCGGGCGTGGGGGCGAAGAGGAGGTCGCAGCCGGCCTCCTGGAGCTTCTTCGAATCGCCCTCGAGGTCCCGCGGGTAGCGGGCCAGGTCTTCGTTCGGCCCGAACTGCTTGGGGTTCACGAAGATCGAGGCCACCGCACGCGTGCACTCTCTCTTCGCGGCTCTCACGAGCGTGAGGTGCCCCGCGTGGAGCGCGCCCATCGTGGGCACGAACCCCACGGTCTCCCCGGCTGCGCGGTAACCCGATATCGCCGCTCGCAGAGCGGCCACGGTCGCGACGGTCTTCATGGAGCCTGCTCCGTCAGGCCCGGCGACGGGTCCGCGCCGTTCCGGTGCCGCCGCCGTAGAGCGAGAGAGGCGCCGGTTCTTCGGCCGCGACGGACACGGGACCGCTGAAGCTCTCCTCGGCGTTCGGAAAGTCCCCGGAGGTCACGTCGCGAACGTAAGAGGCGGCCGCCGCCGCGATGACCGCGCCCACGTCGGCATAGCGGCGCACGAAGCGCGGGGTCTTGGCGCCCGGCACCTTGAGACCGATGAGGTCGTGGAGCACGAGGATCTGCCCGTCGCAGCCGGCGCCGGCCCCGATGCCGATGGTGGGCACGGGCACGGCCTCGGTGATGCGGGCCGCGAGGTCCCGCGGGACGCACTCGAGGACGAGCGCGAAGACGCCGGCGTCGGCCAGCCGCCGCGCGTCGTCGAAGACGCGCTGGGCTTCCGTCTTTCCCCGGCCCTGCACCTTGAACCCGCCGAGCGCGTTGACCGACTGCGGCGTGAGGCCGATGTGGCCCATCACCGGGATCTCGGCGTGGAGGAGCGCCTCGATCATGGGGATCCGCACGGCGCCGCCCTCGAGCTTCACGGCGTGGCAGCCCGCCTCCACGATGAAGCGGGCGGCGTTGTGCACGGCCTCCTGCGGCGTCGTGTGGTAGCTCATGTACGGCATGTCGCCGATGACGAGCGCGTTCGACGTGGCCGCGCGCACGGCCTTGGCGTGGCGGACGAGCGACTCGAGCGACGCCGTGAGCGTGGTGGCCTGGCCGTAG
>JAEUQS010000738.1 GCA_016789625.1 Acidobacteriota bacterium
GGGGTCACGAGCCGCTGGCCGTCGGGCGCGTAGACGACGCCCGCGAGGGCTTCCGTGGGTCCCCGCACGACGACCCGTGGCGTCCGCGCCGCGAGGTCCCAGAGCCTCAGCGATTTGTCCCGCGACACGCTGGCGAGGGTCGTTCCGTCGACGGAAACGTCGAGCCCCGTGACCTCCGTGGTGTGGCCGCGAAGGGAAGCCACGACGGTCGCGCGACCGGGATCCACCATCGTGATCCGTCCGTCCGCTCCGCCGACGACGACGAGCCCCGTCGACGTGGACCGGATCGCACGCAGGGGCTCTTTCGAGACCGGGATCGTCAGCTCGGCGGAGCCCGACGCTTCGAGGAGCACGAGGAGCAGGGCCGGCAACGAGGATCCGTGGCGCATGGTCCCCTGCGGAGGAGGTCCTACTCGCCCTGGCTGATGCGCGTCAGGAGCGCCCGTTCGAGCTCCTCGCCGCGCCGGAGGTCCCACTCGCGCGAGCCGGCGACGAGGCGCGGTCCCTTGGCCGCGAGCTTCTTCTCGACCTCGGCCGTGACCGTTTCGAGCTCTTTGTCCCAGGCGAGGATGGCGTTGAGGATCTTGCCCCGCACGATGTCGCGCGTGCCGTGCAGCGCGACACCCTGGGTCGCCTCCAGGCGCTCGAGCATCCGGTGCGAGAGATCGACGGCGCGTTCCCGGGAGATCGGCATGGCGCGATCATAGCGGTCGCGCGGACGCTGCCTCGCCCGGCCAAAGCAAAACGGCGCCCGCAGGGCGCCGTCACCGCTCCCGCGCGGAGGGCTTGGGAACCCGGCGGGGCGCGGGTTCCCAGGGACGCTTCAGTGCACGCGGCGCGGTCCGTCGCCCGGATTCACGCGGAGGGTCGTGAGCCCGGCCTTCGTGAGCGGGTGGTCGAAGATCGCGTCGAGGACGCCGATGGGCACCGCGGAGACGTCCGCGCCCGTCATGGCGCCGTCGAGCACGTGGATCGGCGAGATCGCGCCCTGCACGACGATCTGGGTCTGGATGCCGTAGTTGTCGTAGACCCTCACGATGGACTCGACGACGTCCATCCCGATCTGCCCGATCTCGTCGAGCGTGCCGACGTAGACGGATACGTAGGCGCAGCCCGCGCGCGCGGCCACGAGGGCCTGCTGCGCGGTGAAGATGAGGCCCATGTCGGTCGCGATCTGGTCGTCGGCGAGGAGGCGCACGAGGCGCATGGACTCGCGCATGAGCGGCACCCTCAGGACCATGGCCTTGCCCAGCTTGTGGAGCTCGCGGGCCTCCTTGTACATGGCCTTCGTCTCGCCCACGGCGAGAGAGGCCATGACGGGCCCGTCGGTGAGCGGCGCGAGATCGCCGAGGACGCGCCGGTAGTCCTTGCCCGCGAGGTCGGCCGCCTCGGGCCGCACGACGAGGCCGTCGAGCAGGCCCCATTCACGCACGCGCCTGGCTTCGTCGGGGTCCACGGTGTCGAGGAAGAATCTCATTCGGGTGTTTCTCCGGGAGCGTCGGAAACCGGCGGGAGGGTTCCGCCGTCCTCGACATCTTCGGCTTTCTCGGCGAGCTTGGCGACCGCGACCACGCGGTCTCCGCCCTCGAGGTCGATGAGCCTCACGCCCATCGCGTTGCGGCCCGTCTGGCGGACGCCCGACGCGGCGAAGCGGATGAGGCTGCCCTTCTCGGTGATGAGGAGCAGCTGGTCGCCCTCGGTGACGGTCTTGATGCCGGCCACGATGCCGTTCTTCTCGGTGACGGCGACGTTGATGACGCCCACCCCGCCGCGGTTCTGGAGGCGATATTCGGAGACGTCCGTGCGCTTGCCGTAGCCGAGCTCGGTGACGGCGAGGAGCGTGCCGCTCTCTTCCACGAGATCCATCTCGACGACGGCGTCGCCTTCCCGGAGCTCGATGCCCTTCACGCCCGTGGTGTCGCGGCCCATGGGCCGCACGTCGCTCTCCTCGAACTTGATCGCCATGCCGTTCTTGGTGCCCAGGAAGATCTCGCGCGTCCCGTCCGTGATGTGGACGGAGAGGAGCTCGTCGCCCTCCTCCAGGTTGATCGCGATGATGCCGGCCGAACGCGGGTTGCCGAACGCGGAGAGGACGGTCTTCTTGACTGTGCCGTTGCGCGTCGCGAAGAACAGGAACTTGTCGTCGGGGAACTCCCGCGTCGTCGTCATGGCGGCGACGGTCTCGCCCGTTTCCAGCGACAGGAGATTCACGAGCGCCTTCCCGCGCGCGCCGGGGGCCAGCGACGGGATGTCGTAGGCCTTCACCCAGTGGAGGCGGCCGCGGTTCGTGAAGACGAGGAGATAGTCGTGCGTCGACGCGACGAAGAGATGCTCGACGAGATCCTCGTCTGTCGTCTGTGCGCCGGTGCGTCCCTTGCCGCCGCGCTTCTGCTCGCGGTAGATCGACAGGGGGGACCGCTTGGCGTAGCCGCCCCGCGTGATGGTGAGAACGACGTCCTCCTCGGCGATGAGGTCCAGGATGTCGAGCTCGCCCTCCTCGGCGACGATCTCGGTGCGCCGCGGGTTGGCGAAGCGCTCCTTCACGTCGAGGAGCTCCTCTTTGATGATCGCGGTGACGCGCTCGGGCCGCGCGAGGATGTCTCTGAGGTCGGCGATCGTCGCGAGGATCTCCTTGAACTCGGCCACGATCTTGTCGCGCTCGAGGCCCGTGAGCCTCTGGAGCCGCATGTCGAGGATCGCCTGCGACTGGGTGGCGTCCAGACGGATGAGCCCGCCGTCGAGGCGCGTCCTGGAGGTGAGGTGCAGGTCGTCGATCTCGAGGAACCGCTCGAGCGCGGTCTTCTCGAACGCGACCTCCGTCATCAGTCGGGTCTTCGCTTCCTCGGGATCCTTGGAGCCGCGGATGATGGCGATGACGCGGTCCAGGTTCGCGAGCGCGAGCGCGAGCCCGAGCAACGTGTGGGCGCGCTCCTCGGCCTTGCGGAGGTCGAACTGGGTGCGGCGGATGACGACGTCGCGCCGGTGCTCGAGGAAATGCTTGAGCATGTCCTTGAGCGGCAGCACGCGCGGCTGTCCGTCGACGATCGCGAGGAAGATGATGCCGAACGACGACTGCAGCGCCGTGTACTCGTAGAGCTGGTTGAGGATGACCTGCGCGATCTCGCCCTTCTTGAGGTCGAGCACGATGCGCATGCCGTCGCGGTCGCTCTCGTCGCGGATGGCCGAGATGCCCTCGAGGCGCTTCTCGTTGACGAGCTGCGCCATGTGCTCGATGAGCCGGGCCTTGTTGACCTGGTAGGGGATCTCGCCGATGACGATCGACTCGCGATCGGACCTCGGGTTCTTCTCGATCTCCGCGCGGCCGCGTACGTGCAGGATGCCGCGGCCGGTGGCGAACGCCTCCTGGATGCCGCGCCGGCCGTGGATGATGCCGCCCGTCGGGAAGTCGGGACCCGGCATGTGGCGCACGAGGGCGGCCGTGTCGGCCGCGGGATCTTCCAGAAGGTGCACGGCCGCGTCACAGACCTCGCCCAGGTTGTGCGGCGGAATCTTCGTGGCCATGCCGACGGCGATGCCCTCGGCGCCGTTCACGAGGAGGTTCGGGAACTTCGCGGGGAGAACCGTGGGCTCGCGCTCGTTGCCGTCGTAGTTGGGGACCCAGTCGACGGTTTCCTTGTCCATGTCGTCGCCGAGGAGCTCCTCGGCGAGACGCGCGAGGCGGATCTCGGTGTAACGCATCGCGGCCGGCGCGTCGCCGTCCACGGAGCCGAAGTTGCCCTGGCCGTCGACGAGGGGCTCGCGCATGGAGAAGTCCTGCGCGAGGCGGACGAGCGTGTCGTAGATGGCCGAATCGCCATGGGGATGGTACTTACCCATGACGTCGCCGACGATGCGGGCGGACTTCTTGTAGGCGCGGCCGGCGCGGTTGCCCTGCTCCCACATGCCGTAGAGCACGCGGCGGTGGACGGGCTTGAGGCCGTCGCGCACGTCGGGCAGCGAGCGCCCGACGATGACCGACATGGCGTAGTCGAGATAGCTCCTGCGGATCTCCTCCTCGATGGAGATCGGGACGCGCTCTTCCGCGGAGGGAGGCGCCGGGGGAGGAGGCGGGTTCTTGACGTCGTCGGTCATGGGCTCAGATGTCCAGGTTGGCGACGTTCAGGGCGTTCGCTTCGATGAACTGACGGCGGGGCTCGACGGCATCGCCCATCAGAATGGTGAAGATCTCGTCGGCCTCGACGGCATCCTCGATGCGCACCTGCAGCAGACGCCGGGTGCCGGGATTCATCGTGGTGGCCCAGAGGGTCTCGGGGTTCATCTCGCCGAGGCCCTTGTAGCGGCTGATGGCGAGGCCCTTCTTACCGCTCTCGAGCACGAGGTTCACGGCGTCGGACAGTGTCGTCGCGGTCTTCGTCTCGGCCGTGCCGCGTTCGAGCCGGTACGGGCCGTCGAGAAAGCCGTCGAGCGCCTTGGTGAGGTCCTGGGCGCGCTTCATGTCGAAGCTCGCGAAGAACGCCGCATCCAGCCGGTTCGTGCGGACGACGCCGTTCGTCTCCTGAGCCACGGCCAGAGCGAACCCGCCGTGCTCGTCGTCGCCCACGAGCTCGAGCCTGGTGACGAGGCCCGAAAGGCGCGCCACGAGATCCTCGAGGCGGGCTCTCTCGCGGAACGCGTCGCCGGCCAGGCCCTCGGCGGCCAGCGCGCGCACGAACGGCTCTCGGAGTCCACGGCCTTCCAGCCTGCGCGTCAGAGCGAGGTAGTCCTGGAGCTCGGTGATGCGGCGGGAGAGCTGGGTGCCCGCGACGCTGGCGCCGCGGCCGCCTTCGGCCACGAGCGTGCGGTCCTCGCCGAGGCGCGCGAGGAGGAAGCGGGCGTGCTCCTTCTCGTCCTTGAGGAACGTCTCCCTCTTGCCTTCCTGCACCTTGAAGAGCGGCGGCTGCGCGATGTACAGATAGCCGCGCTCGATGAGCGCGCGCATCTGACGGAAGAAGAACGTCAGGAGCAGCGTGCGGATGTGCGAGCCGTCGACGTCGGCGTCCGTCATCAGGATGATCTTGTGATAGCGCACCTTGTCGGCGTCGAACTCCTCGCCGATGCCGGCCCCGAGCGCCAGGATCAGGGAGCGGATCTCGGCGAACGCCAGCATCTTGTCGAAGCGGGCCTTCTCGACGTTGAGGATCTTTCCCTTCAGAGGAAGGATCGCCTGCGTGCGCCGGTCGCGGCCCTGCTTGGCCGAGCCGCCGGCCGAGTCGCCCTCGACGATGAAGATCTCCGACAGTGCCGGATCGCCTTCCTGACAGTCGGCCAGCTTGCCGGGCAGCCCGGCCCCGTC
>JAEUQS010000749.1 GCA_016789625.1 Acidobacteriota bacterium
ACGCGCGAGCCGCAGCTCGCCGGCGTCGGCCAGAGAGAGATCCTGGAGATCCTCCACGAGCCTCTGGAGCGCGAGGGCCTCCCCGTGGAGCACGTCGATCGTCTCCCGGGTCGGCAGCCGCAGCCCGTCCTGGAGCGCTTCGAGCTGTCCCCGCAGGTTCGTGAGCGGCGTGCGCAGCTGGTGCGCGACGTCGGAGATCAGATCGCGTCGCAGACGTTCGTTGCGCTCGAGCGCCGTGCTCATGGCATCGAACGCCTCGGCCAGCCGGCCGATCTCGTCGCGACGGCCGGAGTCGAGCCTCTCGGCGCGCTCCCCGCGAGCGAGGCGCCGGGCGTTCTCGGTGAGCGCGACGAGGGGGGCGACTCCGCGCCCCACGAGGAGGAACGTCGCGACCGCTCCCGCGAGCGCGACGCCCAGCGCCGCGAGGAGGAGCCCCCGGTTCACGGAGCGCATGAACAGCCCTTCGCGTCCGTCCGCTTCTTCGGGCTCGGGCAGCGGAACGGCCCACAGGGTCGCCGGCGCGATCCCGTCACCGGGTTCGAGGAGGAGGGAGGAGCCTCGCACGAGAGCGACGTCGTTTCCGCTTTCCACGCGGAGCGCGCCGTCGGGCGTGACGAGGATGCGGGAACGCAGAAGCTCCTTCGGCACCGCTGCGAGCGTCACGCCCTCGGGCGAGAGCAGGACGAGCCCGCCCGCGCCGCTGACCGCGCGCAGGCGTTCGAGAACCGAGGCGCTTCCGGAAAGGCCCTTTCCCCTGCGCGCCTCCTCGAGGAGCGGGGCGCGCAACCGTTCGAGATCGATGCGGCCCCCGGGCGCGACCGCGACGACGGACTCGACCCGGCGGAACTCGTTGCGGCTGATGCGGCTGCCCAGGAAGCCGAGCGTGAACGCGGTGACGACCACGAGCCCGGCCGCGAGGAGCGACAGTCTCAGCCGGATCGACAGAGCCTTCACGGGTGGGCCTTCAGACGATAGCCGGCGCCGAAAACCGTGACGAGGCGGACGGGCTCGGACGGGTTCTCCTCGAGCTTCTTGCGGAGGCGCATGACGTGCGCGTCGATGGTGCGGGCGAGAGCTTCACTGTCCTCGGGAAAGATGCGCACGGCCAGCTCTTCCCGCGTGTACGTCTTCCCCGCGCGCTCCGCGAGCACGGCGAGCAGGCGGTACTCGGTGGGAGTCACGCGCACCTCGCGCCCGGCCACGACGACGGATCGGGCCTCGGGATCCAGCGTCAGGTCGCCCACGCGCCGCGGCGCTTCGAGCGCGGCCTCGGGGCTCGTGCGGCGGAGGATCGCACGGACCCGCGCGACGAGCTCGCGGGGTGAGAACGGCTTCGTGACGTAGTCGTCGGCGCCGAGGCCGAGCCCCGCGAGGCGGTCGTCCTCGGTGGTGCGGGCTGTCAAGAGGATGACGGGCACCGCGCTCTCGCGGCGGACGGCGCGGCAGACGGCGAAACCGTCGAGGCCCGGGAGCATGACGTCGAGCACCAGCATGGCGTGCGCTTCTTCACGAGCGAGGCGCAGAGCCTCCAGTCCGTTGACCGCCACGTCCACGGCGAAGCCCGCGTTCTCGAGGTACAGGCGCAGCAGGTCGACCGTGCCGGGGTCGTCGTCGACGACGAGGATGCGCGGCGCTCCCACGCGCCGATTCTGCGGGAGGCTCGTGACGATGGTGTGACGGCACGGCCGGCGATCCCGGGCCCGAAACGGCGCGGCGCTGGGCTGATACTCTGCCGTCGTCGGCCGCTCGGTGCGCGACGAGCACCGGAGGATGAACATGAGCCAAATCGATATCGCCGTCATCGTCGGCAGCCTGCGGAAGGATTCCGTGAACCGGCAGCTCGCGAACGGACTCGCGAAGCTCGCCCCGCCTGATTTCTCGCTTCGCCAGATCCGCATCGACGATCTGCCGCTCTACAACCAGGACGACGACGGAGCACCTGCCGAGCCGGTGAGCCGGCTGCGCAACGAAATCCGCTCCGCGCACGCGCTGCTCTTCGTCACGCCCGAGTACAACCGCTCGGTTCCCGGCGTGCTCAAGAACGCGATCGACCACGGCTCGCGGCCGTACGGACAGAGCGTCTGGGCCGGTAAGACGGCCGGCGTGCTGGGCGCGTCCATCGGGCCCATGGGCACGGCCATGGCGCAGCAGCACCTGCGCAACATCCTCGCGTACCTCGACGTCTGCACCATGGGTCAGCCCGAGGCCTTCGTGAAGGCCGGCGAGGGGTTCGTCGACGAGAACGGTGAGATCGGCCCGAAGGACCGCAAGTTCTCCAGGGCTGGATGGATCGCTACGTCGCGTTCGTGAAACGGCAGGCGACCTGAGAAGCCCGGTTCGCTTTCAGCGAACCTCCGCGATCGGGGCCGCGCGGGATTCAAAATGATATCCTCGGCGATGCCGCGCCCCGGTCCACGGCGCCTCTCATTCCAAAACGAGGTCTCGTTCATGAACCGTTTCCTGCTCACCCTCTTGGCGGTCTCACTTTCGCGAGCTGCCTTGGCGGATCCCCCTGCCGCGTACTCCTTCGTCGACTTCGCGGGGGCACCATCGGCCGCCGACTACAAGGACGGCCGGGGCACGGCCGCACGGTTCTGGAATCCAACCGGTATCGCCCGCCGTCCGGATGGAACCCTCGTGGTCGCAGACACCAACAATCACGCGATTCGCGAGATTTCCCCGGACGGCCATGTCACCACGCTGGCCGGGGGCGCGTCGCCCCAGACGTTGGCGCGGGATGGCCGGGGCGTTCATGCGCGGCTCCAGTTCCCCACGGGCGCCGCGATCGACGACAAAGGCAACGTCTACTTCTACGAGCCCCCCACGCGGAGAGTCCGGCGCGTCCGGCCGGACGGAACTGTCGAGACGCATCTCGCTTTTTACGGCTTCTTTACGTCGATCAGCTCGGACTCCCGGGGCCGGATCTATGTGCTT
>JAEUQS010000752.1 GCA_016789625.1 Acidobacteriota bacterium
ACGGACGTCGCGGGCCTCCAGGCCGTCGACGGCAGCGTGATCTCCGCCGAGCTCGGTATCCAGTCCCGCAGCCTCCGGGCGCTCCTGCTCGGGGGCCACTTCTCGCTCACGAACGCCGGCCGGGAGATCCCCTGGACCTCCGACGGCGTGAAGCTCTTCTTCCACGCCGAGGCGATCGACAGCCTCTTCACCACGAAGAACGTCTACTGGCTCTCGTTCGCCAAGGGTCAGACGATGGCGGCGACCTCCGTCGGCGCTCCCTCGGGCGCCGCTGTGCCCGCGTTCGCCGACACCCTTCACCTGGAAACGGACTCCCTCCCGGCCACGGTCCTCCCGCTCGACCCCGCCTCGGACTATTGGTTCTGGGACTTTTTCCTCGCGGGCGATCCCACGTTCGGAAAGAAGACGTACGACGTGACGGTCCCGGCCACCGCTGCCGGCGCGGCCAGCCTCGACGTCCTCCTCCACGGAGCGACCACGGCGGGCCGCACGGGCGAGCACGCCGTGCGCGTCGCGCTGAACGGCGTCACGCTCGGCGACGTGGTCTTCGAGGGCATCGCGCCGAAGCGGGGGACGTTCGCGCTTCCCTCGGGAGCGCTCCTCGCGGGGAACAACCGCCTCGAGCTGACCTCCCTCGTCACGCCCCAGGGCACGCCCTCGGCGGTGCTGTACCTCGACTCCTTCGACCTCACGTACCCGCGCACGTTCGACGCGGGCGGAGCGCCTCAGCTCGCGTTCTGGGTGGATCCGGCCAGCTCGCAGAGCGTCTCCGTGACCGGCCTCGCCGGCGGCTCCGTTTCGCTCTACGACATCACGAACCCGGCGGCGCCGCGGCGTGTCACCGGTGCGACGCCGCTCGCGTCGGGCGTCTCGTTCTCCGCGGCGGTGCCCTCCCGGACCCGCTTCCTCGCCGTCGCCACGCCCGCCGTTCCGGGTTCCATGCGGGCCCGCTGCGACCTCGGCCTCGCGACCCGGGACCTTTCCGCGGACTACGTGGCGGTCACGTCGGACGCGCTCCGCAAGCCCCTCTCGGAGCTCATGTCCCACAGGGCCTCGCAGGGTCTCGACCCGCTCCTCGTGACGTTCGAGGACGTCGCGGACGCGTTCTCCTTCGGCCTTCCCGATCCCGCCTCGCTCCGCTCCTTCGTTTCGCGCGCCCGCTCCTCGTGGCACCGGAAGCCCCGCTTCGTCCTCCTCGCGGGGGCCGGCAACTACGACTACCGCAATCTCAAGGGCTTCGGCGCGAACCACGTGCCTCCGCTCATGACGGGCACCCCGAACGGGCTCTTCCCGGCGGACCACCTCATCGTCGAGACCGGCGACGGCCTCACCCCGAGAACGAGCATCGGCCGGCTGCCCGCGCGCGACGAGGACGAGCTCGCCGCAGCGATCGGCAAGATCCTCGCCTACGAGAGTCCCTCGACGCTCACGACCCGCCAGTCGGCGTACATCCTGGCCGACAACCCCGACTCGGGCTACGACTTCGGAGCCGACGCGAGCAAGCTCGCCGCCGTCATCCCGCCGTCCATCGTGCCCACGACCTCGGCCCTCGGGCCGGCGCCGCTCGCCACGGTGAGGAGCAATCTCTTCGCGCGCCTCGCCGCGGGCCTGGGTCTTCTCGGCTACCTCGGCCACGGGGGGCTCGACCGGCTCGCCCAGGAGGGAATCCTCACGTCGGCCGACGTGCCCACGCTCCCCAACGCGTCCGTCTCTCCCGTGCTGACCGCCTACACGTGCACGATCAACCGCTTCGGCATCCCGGGCTTCGCCTCTCTCGGCGAGCGGCTCGTGAACCGGACGAGCGGCGGGGCGTCGGCCGTCGTCGCCCCCGCGGGCCTCTCGGATCATCCCGAGGCCCGGATGCTGGGCACCATCCTCACGCGCTCCGTCTTCTCCGTTCCCGGCACTCCGCTCGGTGACGTCGTCGAGGGCGCAACCGATCAGTTCCTCGAGGACGGTGGGTCGGCCGAGCTGCTCCGCCTTCTGACGATCTTCGGCGACCCCGCCATGCGCCTCACCCCGGCTGCCGCGCCCCCGTCCTCCGGATCCTCGGGCGAGTGATCCGGTTCTCGGCGCCTGCCCTTCACGCTTCGCCGGAGCTCCTCTGGGTGCTCCGGCGGGCGTTCGGGCCGGCCGGTGAGAGCCCGGCTCCTGCCCCGGCGATCGCCGAGGCGGTCGGGGCGCTCGCCACCGCCCTCGACCTCGCGCCCCGCCTCGCGGCGCGGGGCACGGCCGGACTCCCGTTCGCCCGCGCCCGCAGGAGGGCCCTCGCGCAGAGCCTGAGGCTCACGGAGCTCGCGCACGACGTCGCCTCCGTGGCCCGAGGCCTCGGCACGCCCGTCGCCTTCCTCAAGTTCGGCGCGCTCGAGCTCTCGGGACGTCTCCTGCCCGGCTCCCGCAACGCCGGAGACCTCGACGTCCTCGTCCCCGTTCACCAGGCCGAACCGCTCGCCGAAGCGCTCGCCGCGCGGGGCTTCTCTCGCTCCCCGATTCCCGGCTGGAAGCACCAGCTCCCCGCTCTCCACTCCCCCACGGGAGCCACGCTCGAGATCCATCTGTGTGTGCCCGGGGTTTTTGCGGACGCCTCGTTCGAGGACCTTTCGGCGCTCGGAGCGCTCGAGGCTCTCGAATCCATCCCGGGCGGCTTCGTCCCGAATCCTTCCACGCTCGTGGCCCACGCCCTCGCGCACGCGCTCGAGCAGCACGGACACCATCCGGCCGCGCACGCCGCGATGCGCCTCCTGGGGGATCTGGCCGATATCGGGTTCCACGGAGCCGAGGGGGAGCGGCTCGCGGGCGAGGTCGAGGCGCTCGCCGGTTCGAGCGTCTCCCCCGGCGAGGTGCGCGCCGCCCTGGACCTCACGACGGCTCTCGTCGCCGGAGAGCTGCCGGATTCACGCTCCGCACAGGCCCTGCTCTCCCACCTCGTCGCTTCGCACGTTTCCCCCGAGTACGCCCGCGCCCTGAAGTCCCGGGCGAAGCTCACGCTCGCGGGTCTCTCGCGGGCTCTCTTCCCGAGCCGGGCGGAGATCGACGTTCTCTATCCGAAGCTGAGGTTTCCCGGAGGGGCCGTGCTGGCGCGCGCCCTGCGCCCGTTCGACCTCGCCACGCGCCTCGCGGGAAGCCTCCGGGCCGGGGAACGCCTCCGGCGCTCCGAAATGCAGCTGAACGGACTGAGCAGTGCGAGCCGTGCGCACGGCTGACGCCCTGAGGGCGTTTCTCGAGGACGGCGACGTGACCGTGACGGTGAAAGGCCTCTCGATGAGCCCGGCGTTCGCGCCCGGCCAGCGGGTCACGGTTTCGCGCCGCCGGTTTCTCCTTCCGGGTGACGTCGCCGTCTTCGCTCTCGACGGCCAGCTCGTGGTGCACCGCGTCCTCGGGATCCATCCGTTCCGCGGACGGCTCCTCGCGCAGGGGGATGCCGCTCCCCGCGCCGACCGCCTCGTGCCGCTCGCCGACGTCCTCGGCGCCGTGCGCACCCCCGTCCCGCTGCGCACGAGAGCACGCGCCCTGGCGCGAGGACTGCGGCTGGCTCTCGGCGCCGCGTTCGCATGAGCGGGTTCGCCTCGACGTACCTCGTCGAGCCGCTCCTCTTTCCGGCGCGGTTCTCCGGCGACTCGCTCGGACCGCACGCGGTCTCGCTTCCCATCGCCCGCGAGCGCGTGGGCGTGGAGGGCCTCTCCGACGAGCTCCTCGCGGCGGCCCGGACCCGTTTCGGAGCGCTCCTCCTTCCGGGCGCTCCGCCCGGGGGGCCGCGGGTGCGCGTGTTCCAGGCGCCGCCGAGCGACTTCGTCCCGCTCGACCTCAAGGGCCGCGAGCTGACGATGGACGTCGACTGGGAGGAGGGCGGGGTGCGCCTCGCGGGGCCCGGCTTCTGCGCCCGTCTCTCGCACGAGGTGCCGCGTGCCGCGCTCTTCGTCCCGCACGGCGACCCGTTCGCCATCGGGGCCCTCGAGAACGTGCTCCGCGTGCTCACGGCGTACCGTCTCGCCGAGCAGGGAGGTGCCCTTCTCCACAGCGCCGCCGTGCGCCACGGCGGCGACGGCGCGCTGCTCTTTCCCGGCCGCTCCGGCGCGGGCAAGACCACGCTCTGCACGAAGAGCCGCGAGGAGGGCCGCGAGGTTCTGTCCGACGAGCTGAACGCGGTGTTCCCCGGGCCCGCGGGGCCGCGGATCGTCGCCCTCCCCTTCGCCGGGGACTACGGTCCGGCCGCGCCGGGCGAGGAGCGCAGCCTCTCGGCGGTCGTCGACCTCCGCAAGGGCGCACCGGGAGAGAGAGCCCACCTCGCCCCTCTGCCGCGGGCCCGCGCCATCGCGCAGCTCTTCGCCCGCGCTCCCTTCGTGAACGGCGACCCCTACCGGCGCGACCGGCTCTTCACGAGCCTCGAGCGGCTGTTCGCGGAGGTCCCCTTGAAGACGCTGACGTTCTCGCTCGAGGAGCCCGTGTGGCCGGCTCTGGAAGAATCCACGTCATGAGTCCGCTTTCTCCCGCGTCCGTTCTCTCGAGGAAGTCCGCCGTGCGGTTTCGCGTCGTCGCCGGAGAGGGCCTCGCGCTGAACCAGGACGACGGCCTCGTGCTCGGCCTCTCGGCCGTGGCCTCTCTCGTCTTCGAGCGCATCGACGGCACGGCGCGGATCGAGGACATCGCGCGCGGCCTCGAGCCCCGCTTCGAGGTCGACCCCGCGCGGCTCCACGCCGACGTCCTCGCGTTCTGCGAGGAGCTCCGGAGCCGCGGGCTCGTGGACGTCCGCGCATGACCCTCTCGGCGCTCGTCGCACGCACCTGGCGGGAAAACCGCCTCTTCTCGGTGCTCGTCGAGCTCACGTACCGCTGCAACCTCGACTGCGTGTTCTGCTACAACGACCTCTCCCTCGCGGGCCGGCCCCTGACGCTCGCGAAGTACGAGACGCTGTTCGAGGAGCTCGCGGGAATGGGCGTCCTCCACCTGACGCTCACCGGCGGCGAGCCGCTCGCGCACCCCCACTTCTTCGCGCTCGGCCGGAAAGCGCGGGACCTGGGCTTCGCGGTGCGGGTGAAGTCCAACGGACACGCCCTCGCGCTCCCCCTCGCGACGCGGCTGAAGACCGAGGTCGATCCCTTCGTCGTCGAGGTGAGCCTCCACGGCGCGACGGCCGCGACGCACGATCGGCAGACGCGCGTTCCCGGCAGCTTCGACCGGCTCCTCGCGAACCTCGAGGCCATGAAGAGCGTGGGCCTCCGCGTGAAGATCAACTCCACGCTCACGCGCTGGAACGAGAACGAGATCCGCGGGATGTTCGCGCTCGCGGACCGCCTCGGGCTCGTGCTCCAGATGGACCCCGAGGTCACGCCGAAGGACGACGGCGACGAAAGCCCGCTCGCTCTCGCGCCGACCCGCGAAGGCCTTCTCGGGCTCTACCGGCTCGAGGAGGAACGGGCCGGGACGAAAACCCTCTCCGGCGAGCCCTGCGCCAAGGAGCCCGACGTGGCCGGCGTGCCCGACACCGGCGGGAAGCACTGCGGCGCCGGCTCGAACAACGTCGCGATCGATCCCTACGGCAACGTCTATCCGTGCGTGCAGTGGCGGGTGAGCGTGGGCAATCTCCACGACGAAAGCCTCGCGGCGATCTTCCGGAGCTCGCCCAGGCTCGCCGCGCTCCGCGACCTGAACCGCGACGTGAAGCGCGCGGTCGACGTGCACGGACCCGACGCGTCTCTCATGTCGTTCTGCCCGGGCGTGGCCGCGGGACTCACGGGCAGCCCCCTCACGGTGCACCCTGCGGCTCTCGACCGGCTGGCTCTCCGCCGCGAGGCGCGCGGTCTCGA
>JAEUQS010000757.1 GCA_016789625.1 Acidobacteriota bacterium
GTGAGGAGGTCGATGCCGAAGGCCCCGTGGAGGTGGAGGTCGACGTAGGTCATGGAGTTCCCTTCCCGAAGATGGCTTCCCGCACGTTCCCGTGGGCCCTGGCGAGCCGCGCCCTCGCGGCCTCCGCGCTCTCGTCGAAGCGGCCCATCGCGAGGGCGACGGGCAGCTCCCAGCCGGCGCTTTCGAGGAGCTCTCCGGCCCGCGGCCCGGGAACGGCGACGAGCTCCTTCACGATGCGCGCCGCGCGGAGCCGCAGCTTGGCGTTCGTGGGGCGCATCGCCGCCATCTCCCAGCGGTTTTCACCGGGAACCTCGACCAGGAGGCCCAGCTCGTCCATCACGGCCGTCGACAGCAGGTTGAGGATCATCTTCGTCGCCGTGCCGGCCTTGAGGCGCGTCGAGCCCGTCAGCACCTCGGGCCCCACGTCCGCGAGGATCCCGATATCGGTTTCCGCGAGAAGGGGCGTTTCCGGCGTCGTCGCGAGACCCACGGTGAAGGCTCCGAGCCTTCGGGCCTCCCGTACGGCGGCGAGCACGTAGGGCGTTCTGCCGCTGGCGGCGATGCCCACGACGGCGTCTCCGGGCGAGAGCGCCTCGGAACTCAGATCCGCGGCCGCGGCGGCCTCGTCGTCCTCGGCCCCTTCCACCGCGACGAGGAGGGCCTTCGGGCCACCGGCCATCAGGGCCTTCACGCGCGAGGGATCGGTTCCGAACGTGGGCGGCAGCTCGGCGGCGTCGAGCGCGGCGAGCCGTCCGCTCGTGCCCGCGCCGACGTAGAGCACGCGCCCCCCCGCGGAGAGGCGGGCCGCGAGGGCCTCCGCGGCCCGCGCGATCGCCGGCAGCGCGGGCGTGATGGACCCGTGGACGGCAGCGTCGGCCTCGTGGAGGCGGGTCAGGAGCGCGCTCACTGGCCCTCGGGGTGCTCGGCCGCGAGAGCGAGGCGGATCGCGCCGATCTCGGGCGGATACGCCGGCGGACCCACGATCGCGCCGGGGGCCACCTCGAGGATCCGCGAGGTGAGCGCGGGTACGAGGAGCTCTCCCGCCGAGAAGACGCCGCCCACGGTCGCGATCGGGAAGGTGTCCCCCTCCATCTCGAGCCGCCGGATCACGGTGGTGACGGCAAGGGCCAGCTCCTCCGCGGCGTTCGCGAGGATCCCGCGGGCCACGCGGTCGCCCTTCCGCGCGGCCTCGAGCACCACCGGGTAGTAGGCCGCGATGTCGGTGGGCTTGATGGCCACGCGGTAGAGGCTCTGGACGATGTCGGCGGCGGAGCGGTCGGCCGCGATGAGGAGGTCGGAGATGAGCGTCGCGGGGCCGCGGCCGTCGATCTGCCGGAGCGCGGCCACGAGGCCTCTGCGTGCGATGGCGTAGCCCGAGCCTTCGTCGTCGAGGAGCGCGCCCCAGCCGCCCGCGCGGGCCTCGTCGCCGCGGGCGTTGCGGCCGAACGCGATGGCTCCGGTGCCCGCGATGAGCACGATGCCGGCGCCTTCGGCCGGGCCGCGGGTCGCCCCCGCGAGGGCGATGCGGGCGTCCGTGAACACCATGGCCTTGTTCTCGCCGTAGCGCTCCGAGAGCGCCCGCTCGAGGGCGTGCCGCCGGGCCGACGCGGCCACGCCGGCGACCCCGCAGGAGATGCGGATCACGGAAGGAACGGAGACGCCGGCCGCGGCCAGAGCGTCGTCCACGGCCTCGACGAGCGTCTCGACGAGAGTGGGCAGGTTCTCCGTGGACGCGTTGGCCGGACCCGAGGCGCCGCGCCCCAGCGGCACGAGATCGAACGACGTCACCACGGCCCGCGTGCGCGTACCGCCGGCATCGAGCCCCACGTAGGCCTGGATCACGGCCGGAAGGTTAGCAGCGACGGGCACCAACCTCCGTAACATCGCGGGCTCGATGAAGCGCGGGAAGAAAGCGGTCGAGGTGGAGCGCCCAGCCGGGTTCCCAGCGTCGGAGAGCCGCTTCCGGGACCGCGCTCTCGTCTTCGGCGGCGCGCTCCTCGTGAAGGGGCTCGTGCTCGCGGCGCTCCACGACCATCCGTTGCTTCAGCCGGACCCCACGCTCGACTCGGGGTTCTACGCGGGTCTCGCGGGCCGCGTGGCATCGGGCGATCTGGCCCTCGGGCCGGGGCCGTTCGTCGTCTCGCCGCTCTATGCCTACGTTCTCGGGGTGCTCTTCGCGATGTCGGGCGGCTCGCTCCTCTTCGCGAAGCTCGCGCAGATCGTGCTGGGCGCCGTCGCCGCCGTCCTCGTGTTCGAGACGGCGCGGGCCACGGTGACGCGACGTGCGGCGTTCCTCGCGGCCGGCTTCGTCGCGCTCGCGGGAGTCGTCGCGTTCCACGAGGCGCTGATCCTCCAGACGGCGCTGGATCCCGCGCTCACGGCGTTCCTTTGCTGGGCGCTGGTGCGTGCGCGAAGCGAGGGGCCGCGGGCGTGGCTCCTGGCCGGCCTCGCCCTGGGCCTCCTGGCGCTGAACCGTCCGAACGCGATCCTCCTCGCGCCGCTCCTCGCGACGTACGCGCTCTTCCCGGGTCTCGCGCTGCGTCGCGCGCTGGCCGTCGCGGGCGGCGTGGCGCTCGCGCTCGCGCCGGCCACGCTCCGGAACCTGGCCGTTTCGGGCGAGCCGATCCTCATCTCGTCCCACGGAGGCCTGAACCTCTTCATCGGCAACAACCCCGAGGCCGACGGCACGTACCGCTCGGTGCCCGGCATCACGCCGTCCATCGCGGGGCAGGCCCGCGACACGCGCCGCGTCGCCGAGGCCGAAGCGGGCCGGACGCTCACGGAGCGCGAGGTCTCGGCCCACTTCACGGCGAAGTCGGTGACCTTCGCGCGGGAGCGCCCCGGCGCGTTCCTGCGGCTCCTCGCGCGAAAGGTCTCCTACGTCCTGAGCCGTGAGGAGATCCCCCTCAACTTCAGCTTCTCGTGGTACCGGCGCGAGATCCCGCTGCTCTGGCTCCTCTTCGTGGGGCCCGTGCTGCTCGTGCCGCTCGGGCTGGCGGGACTCTTCACGCTGCCGCGCGAGACGCGCGCGCTCTTCGGGCTCGTCGCGGGCGGTCTGGCGCTCTCGGTGGCCGCGTTCTTCGTGGCAACCCGATATCTGGTTCCGCTCTACGTCGTGCTCGCGATTCCCGCGGGCGCCGCCGTCGACGCGTTCCTCGCGGCGTTCGCGGCGCGGAGGCTGCGGCCCGTCGTCGCGCCTCTCGTCGCGCTCGTGGCCGGAGTCGTGCTCGTATTCCTGCCCCACGGCCTCGACGACGGATCGCGCAACGAGGAGACGGCCTGGGTCGTCCGCCTCGTGGACACCGGCCGGACGGCGGAAGCCCTGAAGCGGCTCCGTCCGCTGCTCGACGGGCATCCCGCGCCCTCGCTGGTGGCCTTTCGGGTGGGGCAGGCTCTGCGCGACGCGGGCGATTCCGTCGCGGCCCTGGGGCTCTTCGAGGAGGCGCTCGCGAAGGACCCGGGGCGGCCGGAAGTTCTCGTCCGCATCGCGGAGACGGCGGCGGCCGCGGGGCGGAAGGAGCGCGCGGTCGCGGCGCTCGAGGAGCTGTCCGCCAATCTCGCGCGAAGCGAGCGTCCGGGCGACGTGGCGGCTGCCGGGGGACGGCTGGCGCTCGGGCTGGGTGTGTCCGGGCCGGCGATCGAGCTGCTCTCTGTGGCCCGCGAGAAGGCCTCTGACGATGGCGGTCTCGCCGAGGCGCTCGGCCTGGCCTTCCTCTCCGCCGGGCGCACCAGGGAGGCCGGGGTCGCGCTCGAGGACGCCGTCCGGCTCTCGCCGGATCGGGCCTCGGCGCACCTCAACCTCGCGGCCGTGAGGGCCGAGGAGGGAAACCTCGACGCCGCGCTCCGGCACGCCCGGGAGGCGCTGCGTCTCGAGCCCGGCTACGAGAAGGCGCTGCGGCTCCTCGCGGCGCTCGAAGGGCGCTGAACCCCGCCGGAAAACGAAACGGGCGGCGCCGAAGCGCCGCCCGCCCAGGCAGACCCGTAAGCGCGATCTAGAAGTCGACGATCGCGGAAACCTGGAGACGGCGCGGGGGCGCGAACGAGCTGGGGTTGCCGAAGTTCGCGTTGGGCTGCGTCGTGCCCTGGGGGTTCTCGTAGAGCGGCGGCGTGTTGTTGTTGATCGAGAACGGGTCGAAGTACTGGACACGGTCGCGCGAGAGGGCCGTCTGCGAGTTGAAAACGTTCAGGACGCGCCCTTCGACCTTGATGCCCACCACTCCGAGGTCGAGGCGGTAGGACGCAAGCAGATCGACGTTCGTCCAGTTGTCGTTCCGGCGCGAGCCGGCCTTTTCCAGGTAGCGGTTGTACGTCGAGCTCTGCGAATCGGCGCCGCGAGCCTCCCAGGCCGTGCCGCTCTGGAAGCGGAAGTAGCCGCCGACGGTGATTCCCATGACGTCGTAGCTGCCGAAGGCCTTGAACACGTGGGGGCGATCCTGCCCGAGGAGGCCGTAGCGGTTCGGATCCTCGACGTACCAGCCGGGACCGTCCTGGAGAAACGAGGAGGTGTTGAACACGCCGCCGCCGGAGTAGTCGATGTCGAAGTTGCCCTCGAGCCGGCTGTACGTATAGCTCACGTTGGCGGTCCACCTGTCGGCGTATCTCTTGGACACGTCGACCGTGATGGCCTTGTACTGGCGGCGTGCGTTGGGGAGATTCGCCGCCTTGTACGGGCCGCTCTGCGGGTAGGTGCTCGGGACGTCCTCGATGAAGTTCTTCGTGTGCTTGTACTGGCCGTAAGCCTCGAACGAAATCAGCCGGCCGATCGGGGCGCCGTAGCCGAGGACGATCTCGTCGGTGTAGGTCGGCTTCAGGGCGGGATCGATGAGCTTGCCGGTCGTGGATGCGAGTGGCGCGTCGGAGATGAGCGCTCCGTTGTCGCGGCGGAAGAACGCCTGGCGTTGGAAGATCCGGTTCGGAGCCAGCGAGCGAGAGGAAGACTTCAGGTCGAGGTTGTAGTAGCGGCCGTAGTTCGCGTAGATCTTGTCGCCCTTCAGGAAGTCGCCGTTGTAGATCACGCCGAGGCGGGGCTGGATCTCCTTGCCCCAGCTCCAGGAGAGGAACGTGTTGCGTCCGGCGCCGACGTCCTGCGCGAACTCGTCACGGTTGATGAGCATTCCGATGTTCGCCGTCACGCGGTTCCACGTCGCCGTGTCCTGGAAGTAGATGCTGTAGGTCCGCGAGAGCGACCGCTGCGCCGGCTGGTCGGGGTAGTAGCGGGCGCGGAAGGCGGCGACGCCGCCGGTCGTGGTGGTGATGAGGTCACCCCAGCCGTTCGTGAGGCGGAGGAGAAATTCCTCGGTCGTCTCGAATCCCACGCCGATCTTGAGGTTGTGATTCGCGCCCGCGTAGTCGGCGAAGTGGGACGCGCTCATTTTGAGCTCGTCGCGCTTGTAATTCTGATCGTTCTGGCGGAACGGGTAGACGCCCCCGGTACCGGATGGAGTGACCGTCGTGACGCTGATGGAACCCATCCGGGTGGGGTTCGCGAAATCGAAGGGAGTCGGCGTGACTGCGACGATGGTCGTGGCGTCGAGCGAGTTCTCCTCGGTGAGATGCACGAACCTGGCTTCGACGTTCGTCTGAGGCGACGCGAACCAGTTCCAGGTTGCGCTGATCGTCTGGTTCCTGTTCTCGGTGTCGTAGCCCCGGGTGGGCGCGTTCGTCGTGGCGTCGTAGCCGTCGGTCGTCTTGTTGGGGATGAGACGGAACGCGACGTTCACGAAGTGCTGCTGCGACGGGTACGCGGTGAGCTTGGCGTAGGCCTCGGTTTCCTTGTAGTCCGTGTCGGGAAGGGCCCCGAAGCCGTTCACGCGGTCGGAGGTCGTCCGCTTGTTGTAGCGGCCCGAGACGTAGCCGAAGAGTGTGTCCTTCAGGATGGGGAACCCGACGTTGGCGGCGAGCTGGTGCCGGTCGATGCTCGAGGAGAGGCCGCTCTTCGGATTTGCCGCAAGGGACTGGGGCACGCCTTCGTACCACACCGAGCCCTTCAGGTCGTTCGTCCCGGTGCGCGTGACGGCGTTCGTCACGATCCCCGAGGTGCGACCGAACTCCGCAGAGATGGCGCCCTTCTTGACGTTGAAGTCCACGATGTCGAGCTGGTTCGTCTCGATCGAGAGGTAGCCGAAGCCGGGGTTGCCGATCGTGACCCCGTCGACCTGGAAGCTGTTCTCCATCAGGGCCGCGCCGGCGCTGACGTACCCGCCTGCCGCCAGATTCGTGTCGGCGACACCGGGCACGAGCTGGAAGAGTCCTGCATAGCTTCGGGCCAGAGGCAGGGAAGCGATCTGCTGGTCCGTATAGTTGAAGTTGACCTCGGTGGCTTTTTGGTCGATCAGCCCCGCGGTGACGCTCACCTGGGTCGCCACACCCGCGCCCGCGACCACGAGGTCGACCTGAGCGTCGTTGTCGACCTGGACCCGTACTTCGCGAGAGGCCTCTCCGAGACCGGCCAGCGAGGCCTCGACCTTGTAGGTGCCCGGGTTGAGCTTCGTGAAGCTGTAGGAGCCGTTCGTGAGCGACACGGCCATGCGGCCCGCCGGCAATTGCGGCCCCGAGACCTTGATGGTGACGCCGGGAAGTGCGCCGCCCGAAGGGTCACTGACCTTTCCCGAGATCGATCCCGTTTCACCGGCGAGAGCGTTCTGGGCGGGAAGGGCGGCGAGAGCCAGCGTGGCGGCCGCGGCGAGGAACCTGGGAAGGAACCTGGTGAGCCTCATATGCCTCCTCTTCACCCCGCCCCGGCCCGGGACGAAGTGTCTCCAAAAAGAACGGCCCGAAATTCGGACCGGTGGATGAAAGACCAAGACGGCGAAACGGGCGAAGCGTAGCACCGCCGAAGGCGGGCGGACTCAGCTTTCGGGGTCGACGCCGAGGGATCTGAGCTTCTCGGCGAGCCGGGCGGCCCGCTGCGCTTCCGCGTCGGCGCGACGGGCTTCCTCGTCGGCGCGACGCGCTTCCTCGTCAGCGCGGCCCGCCTCCCTCGCCGCTTTCTCTGCTCCCGTCTCCAGCACGTGTCCGGTCGCGTCGAACCACCGGAGCCAGGTTGCCTCGGCGTTCTCGTACGTTCCCGTCCAGAGCCGAAGCCCGAGACCGACGTTCTCGAGGAGACCGGTCGTGTCGGTGATGGGCCGCTCGAGAAGCGACCCGGCTCGAAGCTCGAAAAGGCGGAGCGCCCGGGTTCCGAGGGCGCCGTCGGGGTCGAAGACCACGTAGAACGAGACGCGGGCGCTGGCGTAGGTTCGGAGCTTCGTGCTCAGCTCGCCCCCTTCGCGGTTCGAGACGACCTCGATCACCACGTCGGGGGGCTTGCCGTATTCCCACACGAAGTAGGAGCGGTGCTTCTTCTCCCAGAGTTCGTCGGGGAGCCGCACTCCCAGGGAGAGCAGAGCGTCGGGGATCTGCGGGGGCGTGTGGCTCGCGTAGAAGAGGCCGACGTTCGCGAAGGCGACGAAAGGCTCCGCAGACTGGAAGGAGGTGTAGAGCGGCTCGGTGAGCAGGCGCTGCTGCTTCTCGGAGAAGACGTTGTCCACGGGCGTCTCGTCCTCCGTGACGACGTTCGTGAGGTCGGGAACGGGGATGTCGAGGTCGCCCGGAGCGAGGCCGCGATCGAGAGGGGGAGCGGAACTCATGGCCCGAAGAGTCTAAACCCGGGGCGCTCCTTGCCCTCCCCGCGGGACCTTGATGAAATGCCGCCCGACATGACCGAACTCAGCGTCCCCGAGGCTCCGGCCCAATCGCCCCAGCGCGGCTTTCCGAGGCACCTCCGCGACCTCTACCGCGCGCTCCTGTTTCCGCGGCTCATCGAGGAGAAGATGCTCCTCCTGCTGCGCCAGGGCCGGCTCTCCAAGTGGTTCTCGGGCATCGGGCAGGAGGCGATCGCCGTAGGGGTCACCTCCGCCCTCAAGGCCGACGACTGGATCCTCCCGATGCACCGGAACCTCGGGGTCTTCACGGGGCGCGGCCTCGATCTCGTGACCCTCCTCCGCCAGCTCATGGGCAAGGACGGCGGCTTCACGAAGGGGCGGGAGCGCAGCTTCCACTTCGGGGTCGAGAGCGCTCACATCGCCGGGATGATCAGCCACCTCGGGGCCATGCTCCCCGTGGCGTGCGGCCTCGGTCTCGCCGCGCAGCTGCGCTCATCGGGGCGAATCGCCGCGGCCTTCACGGGTGACGGCGCCACGAGCGAGGGTGACTTCCACGAGGCGCTCAACCTCGCGGCCGTATGGAAGCTGCCCGTCCTGTTCATCGTGGAGAACAACCAGTACGGCCTGTCCACCCCCACGACCGAGCAGTACGCCTGCAAGGACATCGCCGATCGCGGCGCGGGCTACGGCGTGCCGGCCCAGATCGTGGACGGCAACGACCTCCTCGCCGTGTATCTGGCGGTGACGGAGGCCGCCGACCGCGCGCGGCGCGGGGAGGGCCCCACGCTCCTCGAGTTCAAGACGTTCCGCATGCGCGGCCACGAGGAGGCTTCGGGCACGGCCTACGTGCCGAAGGAGCTCTTCGAGGAGTGGGCCAAGAAGGATCCCGTGCTGCGCTTCACGCAGTTCGTGGTCGACCAGGGCGTCCTCACGCGAGAGGAGTGCGACGCCATTCGCGCCGAGCTGAAGGCCCTCGTGGACGACGCGGCCGACGTGGCCTACGGCTCGCCCGACCCCGACTCGACGCCCGAGGAGGAGCTGCGCGACGTGTTCGCCCCGGGCTCCGAAGTGGCTCCCGTGCTGGACGCCGCTCCCGCCGGCTCCCCCGACATCCGCTACGTGGACGCCTTGAGCGACGGGCTCCGCGTCGCGATGCGCGAGGATCCGAACGTCCTCCTCATCGGGCAGGACATCGCCGAGTATGGCGGCGCGTTCAAGGTGACGCAGGGGTTCGTGCAGGAGTTCGGCAAGGCCCGGGTGCGCAACACGCCCATCATCGAGTCGGGCGCGCTCGGCGCGGCTCTGGGGCTCTCGCTCGAGGGCTTCAGACCCATGGTCGAGATGCAGTTCGGCGACTTCATCTCCTGCGGCTTCAACCAGATCGTCAATAACTTCGCCAAGCAGTACTACCGTTGGGGCGCCCGGGTGTCCGTGGTGATCCGCATTCCCTCGGGCGGCGGCGTGGGCGCGGGGCCGTTCCACTCGCAGAACGTGGAGTCGTTCTTCGCGAACGTGCCGGGTCTGAAGATCGTCGCGCCTTCGACGCCGTTCGACGCCAAGGGTCTCCTCCTCGCCGCGTTCGAGGACGGCAACCCCGTGCTCTTCCTCGAGCACAAGCTCCTCTACCGCTCGCAGAAAGGTCCCGTGCCGGAAGGGCGATATCGGGTTCCCATCGGCAGGGCGCGCGTCGCCCGCGAGGGGAAGGACGCCACCGTGATCACGTGGGGCGTCGGCCTCGTGTGGGCGCTCGAGGCGGCCGAGACGCTCTCGAAGGAGGGCGCGAGCGTCGAGGTCGTGGATCTTCGTTCCCTCGTGCCCTGGGACCGGGAGACCGTCTACGCGTCGATCCGCAAGACGAGCCGCGCGCTCGTCCTCCACGAGGCCACGCTCACGGGCGGCTTCGGCGGCGAGATCTCGGCGGCGATCGGCGAGGAGGCCTTCGAGTGGCTGGATGCGCCCGTTACGCGCGTGGGCGCGCTGGACACGCCGATCCCGTTCTCGAAGGCTCTCGAAGAGCGGTTCTCACCGAAGGGCCGCCTGATCCCCGCGCTGAAAAAACTACTGTCGTATTGAGACCACGCCGGGGACGTTCTCGAGGAGCAGAAGGTTCCAGCGCTGCTCCGACTGAGAGATCGTGATGCGCGTGCCGTCGGGCGAGATGGCGAAGCTCTCGGTTGCGAGGTCGTCGGAGAAGCCCGCCAGCTTGCGCCGCGTGGTGGCCGTGTCGGTGCCGGGCACGAAGTCCTGCGCGAAGACGCCCGTACGGCCCTCGGCGTCGACGCCGATGAACGCGATCGCCTTGCCGCCGGGCAGCCAGCGCATCCGCCCGAGGCCCACGGACGACACGTCCGACCCGCGTTCCACGACGATGGCGAAGGGGTCGAGCGCGCCGTTCTCGGTCGAGAGCACCCGCACGCGTGTGGCCTCGGGCGTGGATTGCGTCGCGAAGGCCACCCAGCGGCCGTCCGGCGAGACCTCGCACTGCGCCGTGCCGCCGCCGTAGAGCGTGACGGCGGGGCCGCCGCCGCGGGGAATCTTTCGCACGAGACCCTTCTCCTGGTTCGCGTAGACGACGAAGCCCAAGGTCGTGGCGGTGGGGTTCTGGGCGTCTTCCCGGTCCGTGGTGATCGGGCGCACGCCGCTGCCGTCGGGCGCCGCTTCGTAGATCTCGAACGCGCCCGAGCGGCGCGACGAGAACACGAGCTTTCCGTCGGGCGCGTAGGCGGGGTCCCAGTCTTCGGCGGGGGAGTCCGTGAGACGGCGGAGCGCGAACGTGTCGAGCGCGATCGCGTAGAGATCGATGCCGCCGTCGCGATCGGAGGAGAACGCCAGCGTCCTGCCGTCGGGCGAGTAGACGGGCTGGCGGTCCTGCGCGAGGCCCCGCGTCAGGACTCTCCGCGGCGCGCCTCCTTCGAGCGGGAGCTCGATCAGGCTGCCCTGGCTCGTGATGCTGTCCACGACGAGCCGCCCGGGTCCGAGGACTCCGATGCGCAGGCCGGCGTTCGGGAGCGACAGCAGGGTGCGCGGCGGGCCGCCGGCGCGGGGCACGCTGAAGAGCGTTCGCCGCACGTTGCCCACCTGCGCCTCCCACGACATGCCGAGGAGCGACCGCCCGTCGCCGTTCCAGACGACCGACGAGAGCGTCACCGTGCCGCGCGGAATCGGGAGGTCCGCGCGGACCTGCGCGGTCGCGAGGTCGAGGAGCCTGATGCCCCAGGGCGATGCTCCGCCGGAGTACGCGGGACCCAGGCAGAGCTGGGCTCCGTCGGGAGACCAGATCGGGCCGAAGTTGGAGACCCGGGGCTCGATGGAGACGCGCTTCGGAGACGTCCCGTCGGCCTCGGAGACCCAGACCTCGGTCGCGAGCGGCGCGCCGGGCCGGGGCTCGCCGAGCCTCACGAACGCGAGGCGCCGGCCGTCGGGCGAGAGGCTCGGAAACTGCCCGTTCTCGAGGATCCTCCGCACCTCCCCGCCCACCACGGCCGCGCGAAAGATCGAGGTCGCGCCCGAGGCCTCGCGGCGGTGGAACGTCACGGACGCTCCGTCGGGTGAGAAGCCCGGCCAGGCGTCGTCGGGCCCCTCGGTGAGCGGCGCCTCGCTGCCGCCCGCGATCTGCTTGAGCCAGATGCGCCGCGTGCCGTCCCGCGAGGATACGAAGGCCACCGTCCGGCCGTCGGGGGAGACGGCGGGCGTGCGGTCGCGGCCCGAGAACGTGAGCGTGCGGATCTCGGGCGGGCCCGGCGCGCGGCTCTCGAGAAAGCGCCCGTACGAGAGGGCGCCCAGCGCGCCGCCCAGAACCAGCGCGCCGAGCGCGAGGAGCGCCACGCGGGCCCGCGAGGGGCCCAGCTTCGAGAGCCGCCCCGTCTCGGTCACGCGCTGCCAGCCCGGAGGCGGCGCGAGGAGCGCCGTGCGGGCATCGGACGGGAGCCGGAGCGCGCCGCCCGTGACCTCGGCCAGATGCCGCGAGAGGCTCAGGAGATCGCGATACAGGTCGCGCGTCGAGGCGTACCGCTCCTCGGGCTGCTTGGCGAGGCAGCGTTCCACGAGCCAGACGAGCGGCGGCGGAAGGTCCTCGCGATGGGAGTGCAGCGAGACGGGCTCGTCGCGGATGATGGCCGTGAGCGTCTCGACCGAGCTGTCCCTTTCGAACGCGCGCTTCCCCGAGCACATCTCGTAGAGAAGAGCGCCGAACGAGAACTGGTCGGAGCGAAAATCGGTGTCGCGCCCGGCGGCCTGCTCGGGCGCCATGTAGCCCACGGTGCCGAGGATGGTGCCGGGCGTCGTGGCGAGATCGGCCAGGATCACTGTCGTGCGGTCGGGCGCGCCCGGCTCGCGCACCCGGGGCAGCTCGAGCTTCGCGAGGCCGAAATCCAGCAGCTTCACGCGGCCCTCGGGCGTGACCATCACGTTGTCGGGCTTGAGGTCCCGGTGGACGATGCCCTTGTCGTGAGCCGTCGCGAGCGCGTCGGCGATCTGGGTTGCGATGGCCAGAATGCGCGGCACGGCCAGCGTCTTCGTCTCGGAGATGAGGTCGCCGAGGCTGCGCCCGGGCACGAGCTCCATGGCGATATAGGCCGTGTTGCCGTCGCGCCCGGTGTCGAAGATCGTGATGATGTTGGGGTGGTTGAGGGCCGAAGCGGCCTGCGCCTCCCTCTCGAAGCGGGCGAAGAGGTCCCGCTCGCCCACGGTGCCGCGCGCGAGGATCTTGAGCGCGACGTCGCGCCCGAGCTTCGGGTCGCGAGCCCGGAGCACCTCGCCCATTCCGCCCGCGCCGATGCGGCCGAGCACCTGGAAGGGCCCGATGCGGTCTCCCGCCCGGATGTCTCCGCCCCCGCGGGGCATTGCGCCGTCTGCGCCTTCCTTGGAGCTCACGTGTCCGAAGGATACGGGGCGGCCCCCGCGATGTTCATCGCACGGCCCTCAGGAAGCCGTGCCGCGACAGGAAATCGAGGAGAGGGGCGTTCACGGCGTCCGGTTTCTCGAGCATGAGGAAGGGGCCGGCTCCCGCGACGCGAAGAACCTCCGCGCCCGGTGCCAGGGTCTTCAGCCGGGCCTCGTCGGCCTTCGTGAAACGAGCCGTAGCGGGGACGAACACGAGGAGCGGTACGGTGACCTTCTCCTCCTTCCAGGCGGCCGGGTCCAGCTGGGCCTCCATCGCGCCGGTGGCCACCGTGAGCGGGGTGGCGAGGAGCGTTTCCCGAACCTGCGCCCGCACCCAGGAAGGAGCCGTCGAGCCCTTCGGAAACGCGTCGTCCGCGAGCCGGCCGAGCGCCTGTTTGTACGTGGGCGCGTTCCAGGGCGCGAGGGCGGCCGCTCTCTCCGCGGGCGTGACGGCGAACGGCCAGAGCGGGCCGTCGAGGGCGACGAGGGCTGCAACCTTCGCCGGAAAGAGGCGCGCGTACGTGCGCGCGACGGGCATTCCCATGCCCTGCCCCACGAGGATCGCCTTTCCCACGCCCGCATCCGTGAGCATCGCGTCCAGGGAGCGCGCGAAGATCTCCAGGGAATAGCCGCGGAACGGCTTGTCGCTCCGGCCGTGGCCGGGGAGGTCCACCAGCACCGTGCGGATCCGTTTCTGGAATGCGGGCACCTGCTCGCGAAAGAACGTCATGTCCGTCGCGAAGCCATGGACGAAAACGAGCGCGGGCTCGCCGTAGCCGAAGCTCTTGGAGTGGAGTCGCTGGTTCTGGTACGTGACCCAGCGCGACATGGTGGCGTCGAGAACGGAGGGTCCGGGCCCCTCGGCTTTCGAGAGGCCCGGGAAGGTGAGGAACAGGCAGATCGCCGCGGCCGGGAGCCTCATCGCTCTTCGACCGAGCCCGAGAGCCTGGCCCCGCTCACGAGCTCGATCGAGGAAGCACCCTCGACCCCGAAGGCCGAGAGGTCGTAGCGGGCCGCGTCCGCGCCGGGTGCGCAGGGCGGAACGCCCGGAGCCACAGGGCCGGGTGCGCAGGGCGGAACGCCCGGAGCCACAGCACATGGCTCGAGGACGAGACGCCTCTCGTAGAGGAGCGCGCCCCGTGCGTCGAGGAACCTCAGGTACGCGATCTCCTCGCGGGACGAGCGCGACGTGACGACGAGCTCGCCCCGCACGCCGGTCGAACGGAACCGGCCCGGCCCGCCTTCGATGAGGGGAGTCGACGGGGAGGCCCGGAGCTCGGCCGGAGCCGGCGCCGCCGCGCTGACCGCGATCGTGCGCGTCTTCGTGCTGGCTCCCGATCCGTTGATCGCGATGAGCGTCACCGAGAATGTACCGGCGCGCGGGAACGTGTGGACTTGGCTCTGGGTGGTGGAGGCCGGGGAGCCGTCGTCGTAGAGCCAGAGCCAGCTCGTGGCGGGCGGCAGCGAAATGTCGGTGATCGTCACGGGAGCTCCCGCGACGGCCGTGGGCGGCATCGTGAAATCGGCGATCGGCGCGCCGAGCGAGACGACGGCGCTCTGGCCCTCGGGGCCGAAGCCCAGCTCCGGCGTGCAGGCGTAGGCCCGCACGAAGAGCTGGATGCTCTGGGTGTTGCCGCGGGGCGGCACGACCACGAGGCGCTCGGTGGTGGAGACCCAGGCGTCGCCGTTGATGCGGTACTCGTAGCGCGTGGGGAGCGATCCCTCGACGGGCAGGTCCCAAGAGAGGATGAGGTAGTCCGTCGCGCTCACCGGCGCGTCCTGCCGTCCGAACGGCAGGATCCGGAGGTTCGTGGGCGCGGCCGGCACGGTGCAGACCTCGACCGTGAGCTGGGACGTCGCCGAGCCTCCGGAGCCGCGGGCGGTGAGGGTGTAGACCGTCGTCTGCGTGGGGCTCACGCGCGTCGTGCCGGTGAGAGCGACGGAGCCGCCGGGGCTCAGTGTGACGCTCGTCGCGTTCACCGTGTCCCACGAGAGCTCGGTGTCCTGTCCCGCGGTGATGGACGCCGGGTTCGCCCGGAAGAACGCGATCTGGGGCGGGGGCGGGTTGATCGTGAGCCGCAGCTCCGCCTGGCGGGGCCCCTCGACCCCGGAAGCCGTCCCCGTGAACGTGAGCGTGCGCTGACCGGGCTCGGCCGTCGTGCTGATGGAGAGGGACACGCTGCGCGACGTTCCGGCCGTGAGCGCGAAGCTCGAGGGCGTCACGGTGACGCCGGCTGAAGGCGACACCACGAGGGCCACCGAGCCGTTGAAGCCGTTCTGGGGCGTGATCGCGACGTTGACGGTCACGCTCGCTCCCTGGCCGGCCGAGATGCCGGACGGCGAGAGGTCGATGGTGAAGTCCCCGGCGGACACGATGGTGAGCGCGAGGGACGCCGTGCGCGGACCGGTGATCCCGGTGGCCGTGCCCGAGAAGACGGCGTTGGTCATGCCCGTGCCCGTGCTCGCGAGGGCCGCCACGTTCACCGTCTGCGACGCTCCCGCGGCGAGCGTGAACGTCGACGGGGTGAACGTGACGCCCGACAGCGAGGGAGCGGTGACGTTCACGGTGCCGTTGAACCCGTTGCGCCCCTGGACGGAGACCTGAACGGGGACGGCGGCGCCGCCCGTGACGAGGCGGAGCGCCGTGGGCGAGAGCACGAGGTCGAAGTCGGCCTGGATCTGGATGGTGACGCGGAGCTGAGCCGTGCGCGTCGCGACGCTGCCCGAGAGGTTGGAGGTGCCCGAGATCGTCACGTCGAGCGTGCTCGCGACGGCGTCGGCGGCGACGGTCACGCGGACGGTCTGGGTGGCGCCCGTCGTGAGCGAGAACGACTGCGGCGAGAACGTCAGTCCGGGCGTCTGCGCGAACGTCACCGCGATGGGCAGGGAGAAGTTGTCCTGGCGCGTGGCCGAGACGACGACGCTGCCGGTGGCCCCCGGGGCGAGCGTGAGGGACGTGGGGGCGACCACGATGCGGAAGTCCTGGCGCGAGACGTTGGCGCGGTCCGTCGCGGAGTCGTTGGACGTGTTCGTATCTCCGGCCGTCGTCACGGTGGCCGTGTTCACGAGGGAGTTGGGAGCCGACTGGGAAACGAGCGTGCGCAGCGAGAAGCCCGAGGCGCCGCCCGCCGGGATCGCGGCCGCGCTCGTGCACGTGACGACCTG
>JAEUQS010000781.1 GCA_016789625.1 Acidobacteriota bacterium
GTACGGAGACTTTGGACAGAACGTTTTCGGCGCCGCGCCGGCCGCCCTCGGCCTCGGCTCTTCCCATCGCCTCTTTTTGAGCCTTGCGGAAGCGCGTGGCGAGCGTGCCCAGGGCGAAGAATGCGAGGAGGAGGAGGTACAGACGCCAGCCGCCGCACGCGAGGACGACGCCGCCGAGGAGCGCCCCGGCGATCGCGCCCGACGGCCTCACGACCTGCGTCGCCGCGCCGAGCCCCGCGAGCGCGAGGTTCACGCCCGCGGCGATCGCGAGAGCCTTCCAGCCCACCGAGGGCACGAAGCCGCCCAGCCGGGCATCGAACGCGAGCCCCAGCGCATGGGCCACGGCCACACCGACGAAGGGCGGGAGCACGTTGTCGTCGAGCTCCGAGGGCAGGCTCTCGACGAGCGCGGCCACGGCCACGGGCAGGAGCCAGAACGCGAAGATGCCGAGCGCTCCGCCCAGGCTCCTCACGCCGCCGAGAGGCAGACACCACAGGAAGAGAAAGCCGGCGCCGAGCGTGCCGACGAGGCAGAACCCGAGAAGCCCGGCCCAGGACTTGTGCTCGTTCCAGGGGAGGGAGGGGCCACCGAACGAGAGGCCGGCGAGGGTCGCGAAGCCGTCCCCGAACGCGAGAATGCCCCAGCCCGCCGCTGCGAACGCGAGGCCGCTCGGCGCGCGCGGCCCCCAGAAGACGAGGAGTCCGAGCACGACGAGCGGGTAGAGCAGGATTCCCACGGAGTATCCGCGTTGCCGGTCCGCGTCCCGCTCGAGGTTCCGCCCGCCGATCCGGGGCAGCACGAGAAGGTTGAAGACGAACGCGGAGAGCGCGAGGAGCGCCCCGCCCTTCCAGCCGAGGCGCGGCAGGGCGAGGGCCAGGAATCCGCAGCCGATATGGACCAGCTTTCGCGCCAGCTCACCCTTCGAGAACATGAGCGAGGTTAGCGAATCGCGAGGTACCGGGCGAGCGCGGCCTGCCAGGGCGGGGGCGGCTCGCCGGTGAGGCGCTCGTAGAGCGACGTGTCGAGGACGGAGTAGGCGGGCCGCTTGGCGGGGCGCGGAAACTCGTCCGACGTGCACGGCTTCACGGCGACCTCCGGGTGGCTGGCGGCGCGGACGAGCTCCGCGGCGAGGCCGAACCACGTCGTCTCGCCGGAGTTGGCGAAGTGGACGATGCCGGTCGCGCCCACGTCCACGAGCCGGCGGATCGCGTGGGCGAGGTCGGCGGCGTAGGTCGGACGACCGCGCTGGTCCGAGACGACACGGAGCTCCGTGCGTCCCAGCGCCACCTGCCTGAGGATCGCCTCGGGGAAGTTCGCGCCGCCCACACCGAAGACCCAGGAGGTCCGCACGATGAGGAACCGCGCGCCGCTCGCGACGACCTGCCGCTCCCCCTCGAGCTTGCCTGCGCCGTAGGCGTTCACGGGGTCGACGGGGTGATCCTCGAGGTACGGCTCCGTCGCCGTGCCGTCGAAGACGTAGTCGGTGGAGACGTGGACGAGCATCGCCCCGGCGGCAGCGCAGAGGCGAGCCAGGCGCCCGACGGCGGCAGCGTTGGTCTCACGGTGCGCGGGATCGGTTTCGGCGAGGTCGACGCGCGTGTCGGCCGCGGCATTCAGGACGAGGGACACTCCCGGTACGATGAGCTTCTCGAGCACGCCGGGACTCGAGAGGTCGGCCTCGGACCTGGCGAAGGCCCGGGCGGCGGGGAACTCGGCACGCAACGCGCGGCCGAGCATGCCCCCCGCGCCGAAGATGAGCGTCTCGCCCAGGTGCAAACCCTACGCGGGAGTCTGCGGGGCCGCGAGGCGCTCCGCGTAGTTCTTCGCGTACCAGGCCTTGAACTCGGGGTCCCGCTCCTTGATGGGCCGCCACCAGCTCTCGTGCTCGACGAACCACTTCACGGTGTCTTCGAGGCCCTTGTCGAACGCAACCGTGGGGGCCCAGCCGAGCGCCTTCAGCTTGTCGGTGTTGAGGGCATAGCGACGATCGTGACCGGGCCGGTCGGCCACGGGACGGATGAGCGTTTCGGGCTTGCCGAGGAGCTCGAGGATCCGCCTGGTGAGGTCGACGTTCATGACCTCGTTGCCGCCGCCGATGTTGTACGTCTCGCCGGCCTTCCCGTGCTCGAGGAGGAAGATCAGGCCCGCCGCGTGGTCTTCCACGTGAAGCCAGTCGCGCACGTTCCTTCCGTCGCCGTAGAGCGGCAGGGGCAGATCGTCGATCGCGTTCGTGATGAAGAGCGGGATGACCTTCTCGGGATAGTGGTACGGGCCGTAGTTGTTCGAAGCGCGCGTGACGATGACGGGCACGCCGTAAGACGCCCAGTAGGAATACGCGAGACGGTCGCCGCCGCACTTGGCCGCGGAATAGGGGTTCCGCGGGTTGAGGGGATCGGTCTCCTTGAACTCACCCTCGAGAATCTGCCCGTAGACCTCGTCGGTGGAGATCTGGATGAACTTCTCGACGCCGATGCGCCTGGCCTCCTCGAGGAGCACGAAGACGCCCTTGATGTCGGTATCGAGGAAGTGAGCCGCACCCTGGAGCGAGCGGTCCACGTGGGTCTCGGCGGCGAAGTTGAGGACCGTGTCGCAGCCTTCCATCGCGTCGCGCACGGCCTCGGGATCCGCGATGTCGCCCTTCACGAAGCGGTAGCGCGGGCTGCCCGCGAGGGGCTCGAGGTTGGCGAGGTTCCCCGCGTAGGTGAGCTTGTCGAGAACGACGATGGAAACGTCGTCCCGCTCCCGGAACAGCCTCCGGGCAAAGCACGAGCCGATGAACCCGGCCGCGCCGGTGACGAGGACTTTCTTCATTCGCCGATTCCGATCTCAGAGTTGTCGCCCACGAGAAAGCGGTGAGCCTTGGGCCGCATCTCGGGCCTGCGTTTGATGACGACGTTGCGTCCGATGAGGGAGTCACTGATGCGGAGCGGCACGTCCTCGAGCGTCGAGCCCTCCCACACGATGGAGTTCTCGATCTCCACTCCGGTGAGCCGGCAGCCCGCGGCGATGGCCGTGTACGGACCCACGAAGCTCCTTTCGATGCGCGTGCCGGCGCCCAGGATCGCCGGGCCGCGCACCACGCTGTCCACGAGGACGACCGAGCCGGGCCCGCCCTCGAAGACGACCTTGCCCTCGACGCGCGAGAGGTCGTCGGCCACGGGCTCGCCGAGCGGCTCGGCCGCGTCGAGCACCGTGCGGTTGGCCTCGAGCATGTCCTCGGCCTTGCCCGTGTCCTTCCACCAGCCCGACACAAGGTGCGCCTTCACGCTGTTGCCGTTGTCCACCAGCCACTGGATGGCGTCGGTGATCTCGAGCTCGCCGCGGGCCGAGGGCTTGATGGCCTTCACGGCCTCGAAGACGGCGTCGTTGAAGAGGTAGACGCCCACGAGCGCGAGGTCGCTGCGCGGCTCCTTGGGCTTCTCGACGAGCCTCACGACGCGGCCCGAGGAGTCCAGCTCGGCGACGCCGAAGGACGACGGGTTCGGGACCTTGGTGAGCAGGATCTCGCAGTCGACGCCCAGCGACAGATACTCGGCCACGAGGCTCGTGATGCCCCGCTGGAGGAGGTTGTCTCCGAGGTACATGACGAAGCGATCCCCGGCCAGGAACGTCTCGGCGATCAGCACCGCGTGGGCCAGGCCCCGCGGGGCATCCTGCGGGATGTAGGTGACGTGGGCGCCGAAGCGCGTGCCGTCGCCGACCGCGGCCTCGATCTCGGCGTGGGTATCCCCGACGACGATGCCGATCTCGGTGATGCCGGCGGCCACGAGGGACTCGATGCCGTAGAACAGCACCGGCTTGTTGGCCACGGGAACGAGCTGCTTGGCGGAGGTGTGGGTGAGGGGGCGAAGGCGCGTGCCCTTGCCGCCCGAGAGGATGAGGCCCTTCATTTCGGCCGGGAGTCTAGCGGACTCGGAACCGGCGCCCGGAAAGCCCGGGACCGGCGTCGCGCCGGTCCCGGGGTAACCCGTCTACTTCTTCAGGGGGATGGCGAGGGGATCCTGGGTCTTCCGGTCGATGACGTACGCGACGGCACCGAACTGACAGCCCGGACCCACGTTGCGGATCGTGATCTGGGCGTTCTTCACGTCGTCCGAGAAGCCGAAGTAATCCTTGAGACCGCTGATCTGGACCATGGTGTTCGGGGGAAGGACGGGGAGCTTGGCTCCCGCGGCCACGATGAGACCATCGGCCGCCCGCACCTCGAGCTGCGCGCCGCAGGGCTCGGAGGAGATGCTGAAGAACGCGATGTTCGTGCGGAAGTCGGCATCCTCACGAACGCCGATCAGGCGCCCGGTCTCCTGGTAGCTCAGGAGCTCGGAGGTCGAGCCCGTGGACGTTTCCACGCCGAGGACGTACTGGCCGAACGTACCGGCTGCGGAAGTGCCGGTATAGGTGCGGGCGCCCACCTGCAGGCGGCGGGTCGACCGGACGCGGATCGCGCCGAAGTCGCTCGAGCGGCCGAAGGCATTGCCGATGACGTCGACGAACTCACGCGAGCCGAGAGCGGGGATCGAAACGGGCGACAGCGTGGGCTGGCTCGCCGGCGGCTGCTCTTCGCTGAAGCGGCCGTTGCCGAGGAACTGCATCGTGAACGTGCCCTCGGTGCCCTCGGTGTTCGTGATGTTCACGTCGCTCACGTACAGCGTGACGCCCTGGAAACGCGCGACCGAGGGGATCACGTAGCTGTAGGGGTAGTCCACCGCGACGCGGCTCACGTTGAACTTCAGGTTGCCGCCCGAGGTCGGAACGATGTTGGCCGGGTTCATGGGGTCCCTCGAGCCGATCCCCGAGACGACGAACGTGTACGTGGTGCCGGCAGAAAGGGCGAGCGTGAGCGAAGACAGGTTGCTCCCGAGCGCGTCGTCGTTGCAGCCGCCCGTGACCGGCACGAGGTTCGTGCAGGTGCCGGTGAAGACCTGCATGATGGGGTTGTAGTCCCCGCCGGGCGCGGGCGTGGTGCCGTTGAGGTCGATCTTGTAGTTGTCGGTCACGGCGGGCACGAACGTGAACCACACGGACTTCGTCGCGGCGGGGTTCTCGCCGATGCAGGAGAAGTTGGGATCCCCCGTGGAGGTGGCCTCACGGGTGTCGGTGGTGATCGAGAAGCCGCCGGCCGGGATCGAGGCGGGAATCAGGAAGGCACCCGTGCAGATGTCGTTTGCCGGAGGGGCCGCCTGGCCGAGGACCGGGACGCACGCAAGGGCGGTGAGAGCCAACCGGCTGATCGAACGGATTTTCATCGAGTACTCCTTTTGGTTGCGGGAAAGGGGACGATCGGAGGGCGGGAGCCTTCCGGGGTAGTGTCGCGAGGAACCCTAATCCCCCGCGTGATTCAAGGTACGACCAGGTAGGAAATTCAGAACGAGCGAATTTTTCACCGGGGGAAGTTCCCCGTGATGTCCAGGAAGCTGCCGACGTTCTTGAGCGTGAGCGCGATGCGGTAGTCCCTTTGGGGGGTGACTCCCAGGCGGAGGTCGCGCACCTCGGCGAGGATCTTCCAGCAGGAGCCCTGAACGGTCAGCAGGGAGCGGGTCTCGAGGGCCTTGCCCCGCGTGAGGTCGTAGCTCGCCTGGACGTCGAAGCGCAGGAGTTTCGGGATGATGGGCGCCCCGCCCGTGACCCGGAGCTGCGCCGACCCCTGGCCGAGCACGGGCCGGCTGTCGAAAAGCGAAAGCGCGACCGCGGTTTCCCCCGAAGAGACGCTCGTGGTCAGGCTCGTGGACGTGATCTTGGAGTTCTTGGCGTCGTATGTCGCGCGGGCGTCGACGGAGAGGCCGGAGCCCGCATTGACGCGCAGGGTCGCGTCGAAGGGCTCGGTCTTGGTGGCGTTGGGCGCGCTCTGGAGCGCGGCGGGCAGCTCGAAGCGGTAGCGCCCGGCCAGCTCCAGCGAGGCGATCTCGCGGGCGGCCCCCTTCCCCGCCTTGCCGAGCAGGCGCTGCACGAGCGCATAGCGCACGGTGTGGGTCGGGCT